>CAZSON010000298.1:0-3706 GCA_964608375.1 uncultured Desulfobacter sp.
TTAAACATTTCAATATGAACAGGTAGCAATCGATATTCCTTTTTACTTTTTTTTATGAGACCTGATCCAATTGATTTTATGAGGAGGTAAATTCGATGAAGAACGTATTGACCAGTTTGGAGGAGGCAACACGGTTTGTCGACGACGGTGCATTGTTAACTTTTGGCGGCGCGACTTTTCAGCGGGCGCCGATGGGATTTGTCCGGGAGTTGGCTCGTCAGGGAAAAAAGAATCTCAACCTGATAGATCGCGAGCCGGCCATGGACTTTGATCTCCTGATCGGTGCCGGCTGTGTGGCCAAGGTCCGAACAGGGATGCTGGCCTTTGAAGTCTTTGGGATGGCGCCCAATTTCCGCAGAAAATCCGAGAATCGTGAAATTATCACAAAAGAGGGTGCATGCCAGCCGATTATCGCCGGGTTCCGCGCTGCAGCGATGGGGCTACCCTCACTTCCGGTCAAGGGAATGCTCGGTTCAGACCTGCTGACCATAAGCGAAGTGATCGGGAGCCAAAAGCAAATCGAGGATCCTTTTACCGGGGAAAAAATGATCGCTGTTAAGGCTATTGAACCGGATGTCGCGGTGATTCATGCGCAGAAAGCAGATGAATTTGGAAATGTGAGGATCGAAGGCCCTTTATACGAGGACGTAATCAAGGCCAAGGCCGCAAAAAAGGTGGTGGTAACGGTGGAAGAGCTGATTTCCACCGACGAAATCAGGAAAACGCCTGAGGCCACAACCCTGCCCCACTTTATTGTGGACGCTGTGGTGGAAGCGCCAAAGGGCGCCTACCCTTGTTCCTGTATGAATTATTATGATGCCGACTATGATCACATTCAGGAATATCTTCAGGCAGCTGCTAAGGATACATTTGAACAGTATCTGGATAAATATGTTTACAGGAGGGAAAGTAAATGACTGATAAAATCGCAACACCGGATCTGATGATCTATGCCATGGCCTTGGAAATCGAGAATTTTAATACGGTTCTCCACGGAGTCTCTTCTCCTTTGCCGGTTCTGGGCATGAGCGTTGCCCGCAAGACCCATGCGCCGGATATGGCATATATTTCAGGAGCCGAAGGGGTCGACCCCAATATTGACAGGATCTACCCTTCTTCGTTTGATACGCGGCTGAATCGAAATGCCGTGGCATACTTTGGGCTGCATGAAGCATTTGACCTTGCTCAGCGAGGGGAGTTGGATGTGATGTTTCTGGGTGCCGCTCAGATTGATCGATTTGGAAATACTAACCTGAGCGTGATCGGAAATATTGATAATCCCAAGGTGCAACTTCCAGGAGGGGCAGCTTCTGCATTTTTGATGCCGATCACGCCGAAGGTAGTGATTTGGGCAACCCGGCATACCTCTAGAGTTTTTGTTGAAGCGGTCGATTTTGTGACAGGTCAGGGCTATAATAATCGCTCTGAAGAGTGCAAAAAAAACAAGATAGTTGTTGTTTCGAATCTCGGGGTGATGAACTTTGAAAACCCGGGTCGGACAATGCAGATCCAATCCGTTCACCCTGGCCATAGCGTTGATGAGATCAAAGAAAAAACCGGGTTCGAGATTCTGGCGGCCCCGGATGTGGGAGAAACCCCGGTTCCCGATCAGGATATTGTTGACTTCATCGATCGAATCGATTCCGATGGGGTTAGGCAGAGCGAGTTTCATTAGGTGGGATTTTTAAACCGCTTCGGCGGCTTCTATTGAAAAAGAATCAAAAAAGACAGCAAAGGAGATCATCATGATCGATTTAAAAGAGGTGGATCGGATCCTGAGCACTTATATCCGACCTTTAACCTTCCCTATAGCGATAAAGATGCTGAAGTCAGAAAAGGAAATACCCGAAAAAACCCGTCGCCCACTTCAACAGATGAAAAAAAGAATCGCCATCTGCCAGGGAATAGGTATGGCCCGAAAATTGGGATGGGCGGTTGCCATGGGTAAGGAGGATATGCAATGCTCTTTGGGAGCAGCGCCTTTTGGTTTTTTCAAAGACATTGACTTTTTCAAGGAGGGAAATTTAGCAGCCGGTATGTTTACCGCTTCAAAGGAAATTGGAAAAAGTGAGGAAGAACTTGTGGATTGTTTTGATTACGGTCTCTATAGCCATCTTCTGGTGGCGCCCTTAAATCGAGCAGCATTTGAACCGGACCTGCTGATGATTTATGCGAATGCAGCCCAAATCATGAGACTTATTCAGGGAGCCCTTTATAACGAAGGCGGGGCTATTCATTCTTCCTCCATGGGAAGGGTGGGGTGTGCAACCATTATTACGACCATCAAAAGGGATCAATGCCGGTATATGGTGCCCGGAAATGGAGACAGGATATTCGGTATGACGCAGGATGATGAGATGTCTTTTGTTATTCCTGCTTCAAAAATAGTTACGGTTTTGGATGGCCTGACAAAGACTCATAAGAGCGGCATACGATATCCGATCACCAGCTTCTATAATTTTGAAGCGACCTTTCCACCATCCTACCAGGAGCAGATGAAGATCTGGGATGAAGAAGGAGAATCCTAAATGGAAACGATTACCGGGCGACAGCGGGTTTCAGCAGCGTTTAAAAAAACCTTTACCGATAAGGAGATCCAAGTCGATAGAATTCCTGCCTATCCGATCATGGGGCAGTGCAATGCTCAGCTTGTCGGCGCTTCCATCCGGGAGTTTCTGCTGAATCCCAAAACATTTGTCAAGGCCCAGGTGGCATCCTATGAGCGTTACAGACCGGATATCATCGTCATGCAGGGGGATCTACTAATGGATGCGGAGGCGCTTGGAAATGAGCTCAAATTTCCCGAAGACAGCATGTGCATCTCCACCAAGGTAGCTCTTAAGGACAAGGGAAAACTAGACAGCCTGAAACTGGTGGATCCCAAAAAAGACGGTCGTCTGCCGGTCTATCTGGAGGCCCTGGATGAGGCAAAAAAAATGATACCCGATTCGATCGTGTCGGCGGTGATCGCAGGCCCATGGACAATTGCCATCGGCTTGAGGGAAGCTGAACTTCTCCTCAGGGATGCGATGAAAGATCCGGACTTTGTCCAGGAACTGATGCGGTTTTGCACCCAGGTCTCTATCCGGATGGGTGAAGCTGTTTATCCCCTTAAAGTGGGGCTCAGTTATTCAGAAGCTCCCGCTTCATGCAGCCTCATTTCTCCCAAAATCTACCGAACTTTCATATATCCGTACCATAAACAGATCGTCGATCATTTCAAAGAGAAAAAGGTGGGGGTCGGCCTTCATATATGCGGGTATACAGATCCGATTTTAGAAGATATGGTCAATACAGGGGTAACCAACATTAGTATCGATGCACCCTCAAACCTGTCAAAGGCAGTAGATGTAACCAGGGGGAAGGCGGTGATCATTGGGAATGTCAACACCAACCTTTTCTTTTCCGGGACTCGGGATGAAATGAAGCAGGCGATAAAAAACTGTCTCGCTGTCGCCGGCACAGATAGCGGATTTATTCTGTCCACCGGATGCGAGGTGCCGGGCGTCGCGCCGCCGGAAAAAATAGAGTGGTTTATGGAGTTGGTCAACGAGCTCTGCTATTCTTAATGATCGTAAACAAAATCGAGGATAACAATGGGACTTTATGATTTTACCTTCTACGATCTGATCGAACGCAACGCAGTATGTTTTAAAGAAAAAGATGCATGGTTCGATGCGGATGACCACCGGACACTGACATTTTC
>CAZSON010000299.1:0-3682 GCA_964608375.1 uncultured Desulfobacter sp.
CGTTTTCATTTGGGTAAAGATGTCAACGAAGGGCTGCACCGTTTAATAGAGGAGATGATCCGTTGATTAATACAGTCATATTTGATTTGGACGGCACCCTCGTTCAGACTGAAATACTTAAGGCAAACTCTTATGCCCAGGCAGTTGTGGAACTTTCCTCCGATACCATCGTCGAAAAGGATGTGATGGAAGTATTCAAGGAAGTAGTGGGGCGGTCCCGCCAGGAGGTGGCGCAAACGATTCTGGAACGCTTTCATCTTGAAGAGGCTTCGGCAAAGCATATCCTTGACTTTCAGGTGAATAAGCCCTGGCAGGCTTTGGTGCAGATAAGGCTTAAAATTTATGAATCCACGCTAAACGATCCTGAGTTATTGAAAAAATACCGCTGCCCCTACAGCCTTGCTTTGCATAGAAAATCCAGAGAAAAGGGTTATCAAACGGGTTTGGCGACCATGTCCCACTGTCTTCAGGCCAATCGGATCTTGGAAATTTTAAATCTTCAACAGCAGTTTGATTTCATTGCAACTCGAGATGATGTGGAACATCCCAAACCGAACCCAGAGATTTACTTTTTAGTGGCCCGTGAACTTGGAGTATCGCCGGATGAATGTTTAGTCATCGAAGACTCTCTGTCCGGGGTCAAAGCTGCTTTGGCGGCAAACATGGCCTGCATCGCGGTGACCACAGATTTTACGCATAAGGCCGTTGATGAAAGCGGCTTGATAGAGGATCGCTGGATCGTGTCGGATCCCCGTAGATTACTTAAAACTGTTGAACAGTTTTTTTCGGAGAAGGGGAAAAACAGTGGCAAGTAAAACATTTCCAAAAATACTGATCGTAACGCCTGAAGTAACATATCTGCCGGATCGGATGGGATCTTTTTCGGACTGTTTGACCGCGAAGGCCGGCGGCCTTGCAGACGTATCGGCCTCTCTTATCTGTGAACTGTTCAGGCAAGGCGCCGATATCCATGTGGCGATACCAAACTACAAGGCCATATTCGGCGACTGTTTGACGTCCTTTTTACAAAAAGAACAAACAGCCATGCGCCGCGTCATGCCAAAGGATCGGTTGCACCTTGCCGAAGACCGTACGTTTTTCCATCGTCAAAGCATTTATTCCGGAGACGGTGAAGACAATATAAAGTTGGCTCTGGCTTTTCAAAGAGAGGTGATAAACAATATCATTCCGAGGGTTGAACCTGACCTGATTCACTGCAACGACTGGATGACAGGACTTATACCAGCTCTGGCTCGAAAAATAGGCACCCCATGTCTATTTACCATACATAACATTCATTCGATGAGAACCAGTCTGGCCATCATCGAAGACCGGGGAATCGATACGCAATATTTCTGGAACCATCTTTACTTTGACCGTATGCCATATGGGTATGAAGAGAGCCGGTATGCCAATTCCATCGAATTACTCACCAGTGGGGTCTTTGCAGCTCATTTCGTTAATATCGTCAGCCCGACTTTCCTTCTTGAAATCATTATGGGGCAACACGATTTTGTGAACCTGCCGCTACAGCAAGAATTAAGAAGTAAGATGGATGCCGGCTGCGCCTTTGGGATACTCAACGCTCCGAATAGCACCTTTGATCCATCTACTGATCCCGATATCGTTTGTAACTATGGACCTCAAGGGCATGCAACGGCAAAACCAGAAAACAAGATTGCTTTACAAAAAGAATTAGGATTACACGTAAATGAGAACGCTCCAGTGTTCTTTTGGCCTTCCCGCCTTGATCCGGTTCAAAAGGGCTGTCAGCTACTATCGGATATTTTATATCAGGTTGTTTCTCGATACTGGGATCAAAATCTTCAATTCGTTTTCATTTCTGACGGTGAATATCAACGAGTGTTTAATGATATTGTGACGTTCCATGGCATGCGTGACAGGGTTGCGGTGTTTAATTTTGATGAACATCTTGAGCACCTTGCTTACGCAGCAGCCGATTTTGTCCTGATGCCGTCAAGGTTCGAACCTTGCGGTCTTCCTCAAATGATCGGTCTTATTTATGGCGCCCTTCCGATTGTCCATGATACCGGTGGTCTTCACGACACCGTGGTGCACCTGGATGTCATAAGCAATCTTGGAAATGGGTTCCTTTTTGAGACTTATGACAGCAACGGACTCTTTTGGGCCATTGATCAGGCCATGCAATTTTATATGATGTCGGTCGATGTAAAGCAAAAACAAATTGAAAGGATTATGCGACTGAGCGCAGAAACATTCAATTACAAGGTCACCGCCAAAGAATATATCAATCTCTACGAAAAAATGCTCCAATGCCCTGTGGTACGGCACGGTTAGGATTTGTTTTTATTCGATGAAGTTTGTTTAGACGAACTGAGGAACATGGAACTGATATGTCTTTTAAACGAAAAATAATCATCAAGGATGATCCGACGCTGTTGGCAAAACAGGCAGCAGAAATCTTTCTTGCCGGCGCAAGGGGTCCCATAGACAAAAGAAGGCCTTTTACAGTGGCCATATCCGGCGGCGCCACCCCTAGACCGATGCATAAAATGCTGGCAAGAGCGCCCTATTGCACGGATATTCCATGGGAAAAGATCCACATCTTCTGGGTGGATGAACGGTGTATTCCCCAGAATAACCCCGAAAGCAATTATGGCACGGCAAAAAAGGACTTCATTGATGAAGTCTCGATTCCTCAAACACACGTTCATGGGATCACGTGTAAGCCATCTCCTCGAGCGTCTGCAAAAGAATACCAGAAAACATTGAAAGATTTTTTCTCTTTTCAAAGTGCGCGGATTCCGCGCTTTGACCTGATATATCTGGGCATGGGAGCAGACGGACACATTGCCTCGCTGTTCCCGGGCCAAAAGACCCTTGATGAAAAGGAGAAGCTGGTAGTGGCTGTCAAAGGGGGTGATCCGGACATGAATCGAATCACCATGACCCTCCCTTTGCTCAATCAGGCGCGTCATATTGTTTTTTTGGTTACAGGCGAAGAGAAATCAAGGACTGTTCAAACAGCTTTGGAGGATAGAAAAATACGACTGCCTGCACAGAAAATCCGACCGCTGAACGGCCGGTTAACATGGCTGTTGGATCGCAAGGCAGCCTCTTTACTGTCGGGAGATCTACATCATGATAAAGCCGATGGATAAACCAATGGTTTTGGCCGGCGACATCGGCGGAACAAAAACAAACCTGGGGATTTTCCTCCAGGGAACAGATCGCCCGGTGCCGAAAGCAATTGAGACCTTTTCAAGCCAAAACGCACCCGGTCTCGAACATATTATCCGGCAATTTCTCGAAAGCCATCCGGTGCCTGTGACCCATGCCTGTTTTGGAATTGCAGGACCTGTGATAAACGGCAAGTCCAAAACTACCAACCTCCCCTGGAATATTTCAGAAGAGCGGATCAAAAAACAGTTTAATTTTCATCAGGTTAGTCTTGTCAACGATTTAACCGCCACGGCAACGGCCATCCCGTTATTGAACAAAGACGAATTATTCACTTTAAATCAGGCCGGTTCCATAAAAGGCCGGAATCTTGCCCTGATCGCTCCCGGAACCGGTCTGGGCAAAGCAATGCTGATTTATAGGCATGGTCGATACTTGCCGATCCCTTCAGAGGGCGGTCATGCCGATTTTGCGCCTAATAACGAAACGGAAATGAAGTTATGGCTTTATCTTCATCGGC
>CAZSON010000300.1:0-3678 GCA_964608375.1 uncultured Desulfobacter sp.
GGCGAATTTGTGCTGATAACAGTGGTCGACGAAGTCTTTCCGATTGGCGCTATAGAAGACATGATGGAATTGATAAACCAGGGCTGCGATTTTGTCAGTGGTACGCGATATGCGTATGGCGGAAAAAGATTTGGCGGATCGTTTGTGGGCGGTCTTCTCTCACGCCTGGGCAACAAAACATTCAGACTGATCACAGGCTCGGTTTTCACAGATGCAACCACTGCGATGAAGATGTTTAAAAAGAGTATATTTGACAAAGTGACGATTGAAGCAAAGGCGGGGTGGGCTTTTGCTTTTGAGATTTCGATAAAAGTACAGCTTTTGGGATTAAAGATAGGAGAAGTACCTGTTGTTTCCGTAGACAGGTTATTCGGTGGGGATTCAACTTTCCGGCTTGGTGCGTGGGTACGGGAATATACGAAGTGGTTTGTCTGGGGAGTCAGGAGGCTCAATCGACTGAATCGGAGTCAAACCAAGACTATCACCTTGGATAGACACAATAAAAAAAAATGAGGCGATCGTAATAGGCATGGAATTTTTTCAAACACGCGTCTCGAAAAAAGCCATCGCAAATGCTGTCGAAGTCTTAAAGTCCGGATGGCTCAGCGAAGGAAGGATGGTAAAGCAGTTCGAAGATAAATTGGCCGAAAAATGTGGAATCTCCCATCCGGTTGCAGTCAACAGCGGGACCGCAGCGCTTCATTTGGCTCTGATTGTTGCCGGCGTAAATGCCGGCGATGAAGTAATACTCCCTGCACAAACCTTTGTTGCTACTGGAACAGTAATTCTCATGCAGGGCGCTATCCCGGTTTTTGCGGATATCGATAGCAAAACCGGAAATATTTCTCCAGGGTCGATTCAAAAGAAAATCACCGAAAAAACAAAGGCGATCATCCCGGTTCACTGGGGTGGTTACCCGTGTGATATGGATGAAATCAATTCGATCGCCAAGGAGAAAAATCTGATGGTGATCGAAGACGGGGCCCACGCTTTGGGCGCTTTTTATAAAAAAAAACCGATCGGTTCGATCTCAAAATTGACAGCCTTTTCCTTCCAGGCCATCAAACTTTTAACCACAGGCGATGGCGGCGCGCTTTCGTGCCTTGAAGAAAAAGATGCATCACGCGTAAAAGTACTCAGATGGTTTGGAATCGACCGGGCAAACAGCAAGCCGTCCGTGCTGGGAGAGCGGGAATATGATATCTCTGAATATGGTTATAAATATCACTTAAATGATTTGGCGGCCGCCATCGGCATTGGTAACCTTGAAACCTTGCACGAGGATCTGGCGCGGCGAAGAGAAATTGCATATTGTTATCGCGATGCGTTAAAAAAGATCCCGGGCTTAAAACTGCTGGATTATAAAAATGACCGGATGAGTTCTTACTGGCTTTTCACGATTCTCGTTGAAAAGCGTAAGCGCTTCATCCTTTCCTTGAAAGGGGATGGCATCCCTTCATCGGTGGTCCATTTAAGAATCGATAAGAATTCGATATTCGGAGAACCTACCTCCGACCTTCCGGGTCAGGAGGCGTTCGATCGGATGCAAGTCTCTCTGCCGATTCATGGCAGGCTGTCCGATGAAGGTCTGGAACGTGTAATAAAGTCTGTAAAAACAGGATGGTAAATATGAAAATATTAATTACCGGGAGTGAGGGCTCACTCGCACAAATCATGATCCCTTACCTATTGGAAGCCGGACACGATGTTTACGGATACGATAATTTCTCAAGATATGGTCATATCGAAAGAGAACGGGATTATCAGTTCAGGCAAACCGATTTATGTGACACCCAATCGGTAAAATCGATTTTTTCAGAGCAACGTTTCGATGCGGTATTTCATCTGGCCGCGCTGGTTTACGGTGTAATCGGTTTCCATAAAAAACCGGCCGATATCATAGCGGATAACAACCTGATCACCATCAATCTTTTAAAGTTTGGCCACAACAAAATCGGCAAGTTTATCTATCTTTCATCTTCGATGGTTTACGAGCAAAGCGATTCTTTGCCTCACAAAGAGGAAGATGCGGATCTTTCGAGGGTCATGAGCACCTCTTATGGACTTTCGAAATACATCGGCGAACGGATTGTTCGTTCGTTTTACGAACAATATGGTGTCAAGTATGTTATCTGGCGGCCCTTTAACATCATAACGCCTTTTGAAACACCTGAAGAAGAAGGCTTCAGCCATGTATTCAGCGATATGGTAGACAAAATTTTGTCTCAAAAGCAAAACCCGGTAGATGTATTGGGTGACGGTGAGCAGATAAGATGTTTTACGAATATTTATGATGTAGCAGATGCGATTGCCAGATTTTCATTGGATAAAAAAGCAGAAAACAACGTATTCAACATTGGCAATCCGGAACCTATCAGCGTGAAAAAATTGGCGCGAAAAATAGTGGATATCGGGAAAGAGTATAAGATTCTTGATAATGACTATACTATACATTTTCGGCAGCGGCCGATATATGAAGATGATGTTAAGAAAAGAATTCCCGATGTTTCGAAAATGAACCGGACCTTCGACTGGGACGTAGGGCTAAAAATAGACCAATCTCTGAGAATGTATATGAAACAGAAATTCAATCCAAAGGCCGTTATCTGAAGCGAATAAATGAAAAAAAAATTCGCTATATTTCTCTTATTTTTTCTATTTATCGGCCTGCGGTTGTTTCACATCAATGCTGATCCGCCTGATGATTTGAGTTTCAGCGCCGGTATATTCGTCGATGAAATGCATAATGTTCATCAGGTGAGAAATAAGATTCTCTTTGGCTCAGCGAATCTGGATCGATACCCATCGTTTGCCTATAGCCCGATATTCGGTATCCTCCAATATGTGATTCTGTCAATCATTGGGATCGGGCTATGGCAGATAAAGATTCTTCCCATCTTGTTGAGTATCGCTTCTTTATTTTTTGTGTACCGATCGTTCAGCGAGCACTTCGATGACAGATATGGAACAATCGCAGCGGTTTTGCTTGGGTTTAACTATACATTTATTATGTATAATCGCCTGGGTCTATATGAAAATCTGGTGATATTTTTCATGTCGCTGACTCTTTTTTTCTGGCAGCGGGCAATTAACATCCGGAAGTTACCGTATTTTTATTTGACCGGCCTGTCGGCTGGATTTGTGTTTATCGCCAAGAATATAGCATTTTATTTTGTGATCAGCGTCGCGCTTGCTTTTTTCATTCATATCATAAGAAAAGGATTAAAAATCTCATTAAAACCTGCGTTGATCGGTCTGTTTGGCGCAGGAACCGCCGGAACGATCTGGTTTTTGGGGTGTTACCTTCCTTTCAAAGCCGATGTCACAAACTTGGGGTCTTCCTGGCTTAAATCGACCATCGGGGCGCTAACTTTATGGAAAATGGTTGAAACCAATCCGCTTATGCCGCTGTTTATCCGATTTCAATTTCTTCCGTTGACCCTTTTGCTTGCTCTTATATTCGTTGGGATTGTGATCTACAGGCTTTCGAGAAATCCCCGAAAAGTTGATGATGTTGAACTTTTTATTTTGCTCTGGTTTTTTGGTGGTCTATTTTTTTTAGGGCTTTTATCATATTCGCCGACGCGATACTATCTGCCGATATTGCCGGCAGTCGTGTTATTGGCAGCAATGGGCGTGGCCCGGTATGGGGGTAAAACCGAATCAATTCGCTTCAGT
>CAZSON010000301.1:0-3675 GCA_964608375.1 uncultured Desulfobacter sp.
CTTGATGGCCGCCGGTTTTTTGTCGAGCACGGCAGGAATCACCATTTACGGCGCCTACCTGGCCAAACGCATCGATAAACGGTTCGCCACCCGGCGTTGGAACATCCCTTCAAAAATTTACTCCGACAGCACGCTGCTCTACCAGGGTCAGACGATCAATCGCCTGCTTTTGCAAAGTAAGCTGCGACGACTCGGTTACCGACGCGTGGACCATCGACCGGCCCACAGGGGAGAGATGCGGTTTTCACAATCTTCAGTGGCGCTTTATCTGCACGATTTTAAAGCGCCCTTCCTTGATCAAACCGGTTTCCCAATGCGAATTAAGTTTCAGGGTAACCGTATTTTGGCCCTTATCAATGAGAATACCGAGGCACACCTTCCTTTGCTGGAATTGGAGCCCGAGGAGCTGATGCTTTTTTTCGGACCCGCCCGAGAGCGGCGGCACCTGGTTTCCATTAAGCAGGTGCCTCTCCATCTTATTCATGCGGTTCTGGCCGCGGAGGACCGCCGGTTTTATGAGCACCACGGTGTTGATTTTCGAGGCATATTGCGTGCATTAATCACAAATTTGCGCGAAGGCGCCATCCACCAAGGGGGATCAACGCTCACCCAGCAGTTGGCGAAAAATTATTTTTTGTCTCCGGAGCGAACGCTTAAACGAAAACTCAACGAGCTGCTCATCGCCTTGATTCTCGAATTTAAATATGAAAAAGACAAGATTCTGGAAATATATTTAAATGAAATCTATTGGGGACAGAAGGGGTCGGTTTCCATCAACGGCGTGGGGGCAGCGGCCAGATTTTATTTCGACAAACCGGTTAAGGCGCTTTCGATAGTTGAGTCCGCTGCACTGGCCGGATTGATCAAAGCGCCTAATCAATATTCACCTTATGTGAACAAATCACGCAGTCTCAAACGGCGAAATGAAGTTTTACAAAACATGTACAACAACGCTTGGCTGGACGAAGGGCAGTTGCAAGCAGCCCTCCCTCGCCCTGTGATACCTTCGGGCTATACCGGATATAGCCGTCAAGCGCCTTACTTCATAGATTACCTGACCAACCAGCTTGCCACCCTCTACCCATCCGAGGTTTTATCCAGCCTGGGGCTTTCCATATATACGACTTTGGATACTCAGGTTCAGGAAGCGGCTGAACAGGCTTTAAAAAAGGGTTTAACCCGGCTGGAGGCAGAAAATCCGAAGCTCAAACGGGATGATAATCCTGAAAAAAAATTGCAGGGCGCTGTTATCGTCATGCAGCCAAAAACCGGTTATATCCTGGCCATGGTGGGCGGGCGCGATTATGGTGCAAGCCAATTCAACAGGGCCACCCAGGCAAAACGACAGCCGGGCAGTGCATTCAAACCGTTTGTTTATCTCAGTGGCTTGGATGAATTCACTGTGACATCCGGTCTCGATAACAGGCCCCGGATCTTTTCCATAGACGGTAGGACCTGGAAGCCTAAAAATTTTGATAAATCCGCTGAGACCAGGGTCACTTTCAGGCGCGCTTTGGCCACCTCTCAAAACGTGGCAACGGTTAACCTTGCCATGCAAATCGGGTTGGAAAATATCGTGAAAACAGCTTCGACATTTCAATTTTCTACCCCTGTCAAACCTTATCCATCACTGGCTTTAGGGGCCTTCGAAGTCGTTCCGCTGGAGTTGGCTCGGGCCTACAGTGTATTTGCCGCCGACGGTGTACAACCGTTTCCCCTGTCGCTGAAGGAGGTTGTCAGTGAGAACGGTAAGGTTCTGCAACGGCGCCATGCAAATATCCGGGCGTTGATTCCACCGGACAAAGCCTATATAATGAATGATCTTTTGCGCAGCGTCGTGACCGAAGGGACTGCACGTTCATTAAAAAATCTGGGTATTGATTGGCCGGTGGCTGGAAAGACCGGTACGACCAATGATTTCCGGGATGCATGGTTTGTGGGGTATACACCTAACATCCTGGCCCTGGTGTGGGTGGGATTCGACAACGGCGATCCAATAGGTACCACCGGAGCCCGTGCCGCCCTTCCCATCTGGTCGGAGCTGATGAAGGCCATTCCACAATATGTTTCCGGAGAGTGGTTTCAGACCCCACCCGGAGTTGTCCGCAAGCTGGTGTGCGCAGACAGCGGCAAACTGGCCGTGCAGGGGAGTTGTCCCCGCCCGGTCGAGGAACTATTTTTGAAAAATCAGGCGCCGACAACCAGATGCCCTCTGCATCCCCCGAAATCTATTTTTGAAAAACTCTGGAAAGGAATGAAAAATCTTGCGCCTAAATCTTAATTGGATCGTTCTTGGAATTGTGCTCTTGTTATCGGTTGGTTGTGCCCGGATGGCCATATGGCAGCCGGCGCCTCCGCCTGCCGAACCGACCGCGGTCGTCAAGGAATCTCAAGCGACAGGGCAGGGAGCCAGGCCCTCCCAGGAAACCGACGCGCTAAGGGAGGACAGAATCCCGGCTGAGGAAAAACCAAAATCAAATCCTCAGGCACTGGCTTCCCTGGAACTGATTAACCAGGCTCGGACGCTAATCGAAAAAAACCGGCTCGACGCTGCAATTGGTGTGCTGGAGCGTTCAATTAATCTTCATCCCCAAGACGGACAGGCCTACTATTACCTCGCCGAAGCGTGGCTCAACAAAGGCAATGTTGCTCAGGCGGAGGAGTTTCACCGCCTGGCCGGCATTTATCTTCGCAACGACCGTCAATGGTCATTACGGCTGAAAATCCAGGAACAAAAAATCACTAATTTTTAATTGATTGGGATGCAGGACTTGAGTAATAATTATCGATCGGTCCCATAATCTGACAAAGGATAGCTCAGTATTGGTCTTGACTCCCATCCGGAAGTCTGTCAAAAATGGAGCTGTTTTGTTAGGTTTCAAATAAAGCGATGCACCTTTTATATCAAAAACTAAAAAGCAGCCGGTAGGTTTAAAGAGGTGTTACAATGGCAAATTTTAAGGATCGAATCATTCGGGCGGCCAAGTTGGATATTCATCTATATGAAGAGGTTGAAGCGGATAAAGGCGCCATGGGTCAGGCTATGGGATTGGTTGTGCTTTCAGCGGTGGCTGCTGGAATCGGGAGTATCGGAAAGATGGGTGGCGCCGGAATCATTATCGGAACAATAACCGCTCTCATCAGCTGGTATATCTGGGCCTATATCACCTATTTTATCGGCACCAGATTCCTTCCAGAGCCTCAAACCAAAGCCGACCATGGTGAATTGCTGCGAACAATCGGTTTTTCGAGCGCTCCGGGATTACTCCGTGTTTTAGGCATCATCCCTTTCCTTTATGGAATCATTTTTTTTCTCACCGGGATCTGGATGTTAATCGCAATGGTCATCGCCGTAAGACAAGCGCTTGATTATAAGAGCACACCGCGCGCCATAGGCGTTTGCATAATAGGATGGATCATTCAGGGTATAATTTTTTGGTTATTTTTCTCAATTGTAGGAAAATAGAATAAAGCCTTCAAAACAAAGAAAACAAGAAGAGAAAAAAATGGGGAAGACGAAACGGCTTTTGCTCTCTTTAGGCATACTGCTGGTAGACCTGGTTATTTTCTACCTGCCGTTGACCGCTCTCTTCTTAATTTATATCCTCATGTTCAATCCACCCTGGTTCAGGGACTTTCTAAACCACCTGGATGATTCGACCGATGCCGGTTAAA
>CAZSON010000302.1:0-3662 GCA_964608375.1 uncultured Desulfobacter sp.
TCCGGTTTCCGGTTTGTATGGCAAGTGATGAATTTCATTTCTTCCCCCAGGCAAGGGCTATGGAACACAACTGGTCCCGTTGGGATGATTTTTCATCAGAGTCTCTCCAGACCGTATCCCAACAACTCTCCCAGTGGAATCAAGATCTTGATCGTTGCAGGACCGCCGGTTTGTCTGCAGATCAACAAATCGACATCCGCACGCTGCAGCGGGTGATCAAAACGATTCTTGAGCAATTCACCCAGGTCGCCGTGCACCGGACTCAACCGACCTTTTACCTCACAATTCTCAGTATCGGTATTGCCGAAGCCATCGAAGCCGGGACAGAGGCTTTAAATTCCCGAGTAAAAGGACTTCCTGAATTTCTCAAGCATGCCGAACGCAATCTACAAAAAATTCCACTTATATTTCGTGACCTTGGCTGCGACATGATATCGGGCCTGATGCCCTGGCTGAAAACTCTCCAGCTTGCAAAGTCCGCTGTGGCGCCGGTCATAGATGCATTGGATCAATTTCAGATTCACCTCGCCCGGGTTTCGACTACCGATGAATTTCTTCTATCCAGGGAATTATATGACCAGATTGCCTTCCACCACATCGGTTGTTACCTGCAAACAGATGAAATCGCCTTTCAGCTTGACCGGGAGCTATCAGAAACCGTTTTAATTCTAAAGAAATCCGCCGGCAGAATCACTCCCGGCGTACCGTGGCAGGATGCGATTTTAAAGTTGCCCTCGCCCGTACTGCCCCCGGGCGGTGTAAAGCAACTTTATCATCAGATCATAGCTGACCTTACCGGCCACTGCTTGCAAACCGGCCTGGTAACGCCCGAACTGGCTGCAAGCTGTCCGGTAAACGTCGAAGGAATCCCTGACTATATGCTGCCGGTTCGAAGCAATGCAGCTTTCAGTATGCCTCCTGGTCATCCGCCACAAGGGGGCACGCTCTTTATTATGGCATCTGATAATGCAGAGTCGGTTCCGCCTGATTATCGATTGCTTGCGGCCCATGAAACTTTCCCCGGGCATCATCTGCTAGACACCTGCCGCTGGGGCCTGGCGCGGGCCTTGCGACGCCATATCGAATTTCCCATTTTCTACGAGGGCTGGGCAAGCTTTGCCGAAGAACTCCTGTTCGACACCGGTTTTTTTTCAGGTTCCATAGATGAAATGCTCCTTGCCAAACGAAGATTCTGGAGGGCGATTCGGGGGCGCATTGATCTTGATATTCATACCGGAAAGCGAAGTTTGGCAGAAGCTGCATCATTTCTAGTCGATCATGGAATGAATCGGCCTAGCGCTTTGGCCATGGTGCGACGATATATCTTGAAACCTGGCTACCAGCTGGCTTATACCCTCGGTAGGCGCCGGTTTCGCCGGCTTTATGATAAGTTCAACGAAAAGTATCGAAACCCGGTTAAGTTCGCGAACCGGGTGTTAACCGAGGGTGAGATCGATTTTGATAATTTAGAACAGGTTCTGCTTTAGGGAGGTAATTCGTGGATAGTTTTCTCGGCTTTCATTCGGAATGGAATTTAGGCAGCCCCGGCGGATGGGATTATCAGCGGACCACACAGGAAATATCGAAGAAGGTGTGGGCAAAAGTGAATCAGATCAAGCCGACCGGAGTTAAGCTCGACCTGGATCATCCATTGCTTCACCCGGTTGTTGCGTTTGCCCGGATGTTGGTTGATGTTCACCGCCAACGGGAGGGTTCCAGCCCCGGGCTTATTGCGGTCGTGGCAGAAGAGGAAACACTGACCGATGTCACCGAGAACATCAACTTTGCCAAACGACTGGATCAGGTCGAGGGAATAACAGGCATTTTAGCAGCGCCACATGAATTTGAAACCAAAAACGGACGGGTTTGCCATCGGGGACGACCGGTTTCCCTTATTTTTATGGATTTTAATAACGATGTCTTTCTACGGCTTCACCGCAAGTACAATCTAGAGCCGTTGATGCAGGCCATACGTGAAAACCGCATCCTCAACCCCCGGGGCACCGAGCCGATCAATGTTAAAAGTATGTTTGAGGTCATCACCGGTCCGCTTGCTGACCGCTTTCACCCGGAGACCGTCAGGCGAACGCCTTGGACAAGGCGGTTTTTCCCTAGAAAAACTGAGGATTCAAAGGGACGACCGATCACCGATCTGATTGAATGGGCCCGGAAAAATTGGCACAATTTGGTTTTAAAACCGGAGCGCGGCTATTCCGGTATCGGCGTGCGAGTCGGAGAAGTTGACAGGAACGGTGATGATGCCATTGAGTCGGCCCTCAGGAAAGGCGGTTATATCCTTCAGGAGAAAGTTCCCCTTGGATTGTGGGCTGAGAAAATCCCTGAAATAGATAAAAGCCGACAACAAATTATTCTCTCAAAGCGACAAACAGACTTTCGATGTTTAATCGGAGCTGATCAGGTATTCGGCTTTCTATGTCGATTCGGCGATGTACCGACCAATGTGGGAAGTGGCGGCGGTGTGCAGCCGCTTGCAGTATTGAAATCACAAATGACGGTGAAAGAGGCGGTCAACAGAATCAATCAGACAATTCTAGAAATGAATTTTCAAAAATTGGTCGCCATAGAAGAATTGCAGAAAACAATGGCTTTGGATGAAAAATTTACATATATTCTGGGCCCCATTAAAATTGCCCTGCGACCCCGCATTATCACTCTTTCGCAACTTGCCGATTTAAAAACGTACTGTGCGGCCATCTGGTCTGACAGTTTGACCCTTGAAAAAATGTGGCAGGCCGGCGAGCTGGATGAATATATCGATATTGAGCATGAAGAGCTGGAAATCGCGCGGATGCAGCCCTGGCAAGGCAGCCCTGCGATCTTCGCATCAGACGGCCTGTTCAGTTTCGGCGCCCACACGGAGGCATAATGGGTATAGCAGCTGACCCTGATTGGTGGCGGACGCTTTTTGATGAAATCTATTTGGTTACCGACGCTCGTTCGGTATGCAATGCGGAAATCACGCGCCGGGAAATCGATCTGTTCTGCAATCTGATTCCGATACGCCCCCGGGATCAGATTCTTGATCTTTGTGGCGGCCATGGACGTCATGCCATTGAGCTTTGCAACCGTGGAATTTTGAACTGCACCGTGTTCGATTATGCTCGCGCGCTACTGAAAATCGGATCAGAAAATGCCAAACGCCAAAACTATCCGATCCGTTTTATCCACGGTGATGCACGCGACACTAAACTTGCAGACGAAGAATATGACCATGTGTTGATATTAGGCAATTCGTTAGGCTATATTCAGGATAAAAATGCGGATCTATGTATCCTCATGGAGGGCTTTCGAGTACTCAAATCCAAAGGGTGGTTTCTGCTGGAGGTCACAGACGGTAATATTGTGCGTGAAAGGCTATCTCCCATTTCATGGCATGAAATCGGAGATGACGTGGTCGTATGCCGGCAGCGGGAACTTAATAAGGGCGTTATATGTGCCAGAGAAATGGTGTTAAGCAAACAAAAGGGATTAATTCGAGATAAATCGTATAGCATCCACCTCTATGAACCGCAACAACTAGCTGCTCTGGTAAAAAGGGCAGGGTTTATCGATGTCAAAATCTGTTCGAATGCTACTACCTGTTACAGTGAGGAAGATTTGGGCTGCATGAATCATCGCCTGATAATTTCCGCTCGAAAGCC
>CAZSON010000303.1:0-3639 GCA_964608375.1 uncultured Desulfobacter sp.
AAAAACATTAATCCCGAAACATGTCAAACATACAGTTATGGCCCTAAATAAAAAAAAACAGAGAGAAGCCTTAAAAAATAAATCCAAAGATGGTGCGGTGAAGAATTCAAAAAAGGCTAAAACGAAAAATCGAACCACTCCCAAAGCGATTGTCAAATTCGATCCGCTCCAACGGTATCTGATGGAAATAGGGGATTATAATCTTCTGACCCGGCAGGAAGAGATTGATCTTTCAAAAAGAGTACGCGAACAGGGGGATACGGAAGCCGCATATCACCTGGTGACTTCCAACCTCCGGCTTGTTGTTAAAATCGCCTTGGAGTTCCAGCGGGTCTGGATGCAGAATCTTTTGGATCTTATACAGGAAGGAAATATAGGACTGATGCAGGCTGTTAGAAAATTTGATCCGTATAAGAATGTAAAATTTTCCTACTATGCTTCCTTTTGGATAAAGGCGTATATATTAAAATTTATCATGGACAATTGGCGTCTGGTTAAAATAGGAACGACACAGGGGCAGCGAAAACTTTTTTTTAAGCTGAAAAAAGAAAAACAAAAACTGATTGACGAGGGATTTGATCCCAAGCCGAAACTTCTTTCGGAAAGACTGGGGGTTTCCGAACGGGAAATCGTGGATATGGATCAGCGGCTCGATGGATGGGATGTTTCTTTGGATGCTCCGCTGAAGGATGATTCTGACACAGAAAGGATTGATTTCGTTAGCGCCGATTCCGAGTCTGCAGAGGAGCAGGTGGCGAAAAAAGAGATGGATGTTCTTTTGAACGAAAAAGTTATTGAGTTTAAAAGGAAATTAACACCTCGGGAGCTTGAAATATTTGAGCTTCGAATTTTTTCCGATTCCCCTGTTACACTGCAGGAGATCGGTGAACGGTACGGAATCTCCAGGGAGCGGGTCCGCCAGGTTGAAAAGAATATCATCAAAAAGATGAAAGAGTTTTTTAGACGAGAAATCTCTGATTTTGACTCCTATACTATCCCGATCCCCTGAATTTTCCATTTGATCATAAGGTATTTTGTAAATGAAAACTATTTTTTTAAAATTGACTGTTTTTGGGATAATCTTTTTATTTTTTACGGGTTGTTATTTAAAAAAAACGACGACCTCCACATCCGATGCCGTGCCGGCCGAAGAACCTGCGGAACATCCAGCCTTTTCCCGGCAATCGGAAAGTTCGTATTATTATTTCACGGAAGCCGAAATACAAAAGAACAAGGGAAATCTGGAAAGGGCTATTCATTTGCTTGAAAAAGCGATCGAAAATGACCCCGGCTCTTCATTTTTAAAAAGAGAGCTCGCCCTGATATATTTGCAGCAGAAAAAAAATGTCAAGGCGCTCAAAACGGTTCAAGGTATTATCGACAGCGATCCGAATAACGTAAAAGTACTGATCTTGTATGGCAAATTAAAACAGGAATTAAAAGAAATTCCAGACGCCGAAAGAGCATATGAACAGGTGATCTTTCTGGATCCAAAGCAGAAAAATATATATTTGATTCTCGGTGGCCTGTACGTGGATGAGGGCGATTTTGACAAGGCTTCCATGGTATATGGTAAACTGATTCACCAGTTTCCCGAATACTACGTAGGCCACTTTTTTATGGGGAAAATTCATGCCAAAAAGGGAAAAACCACCGCGGCTGAGAAAGAATTTGAGAAGGCGATTGAACTCGCCCCCGGCCTTGATGAAGCGCGATTTGAATTGATCGAGCTTTACAAGTCGACCGGTAGGGAAGAAAGGGTGATCCAGACCTATAAGGAAATTCTTAAGGGGAGTCCCCATGACGTCAGAGCGGCCATGGCATTGGGTTACTTGTATCATAAAAAGGGGATGAGAGAGGCATCTGAAAATTTATTTTCAGACCTTGGTAGAAGGAGTATTTCAGATTCAGAAATCATCAGGAAATTGGCCCAACTTTACCTGGATTCAAAAAAATACGACGCCGCTATCATCATACTCAACGGGATGTTAAAAGGAGCTGGTGACAGTTCAGACATTCACTATCTCCAAGGAATCGCTTTTGATCGAAAAGGCGATAAAAAAACGGCATTGATACATCTGAAAAAGGTCGGTTCGACCTCCAAATTCTATCAGAGCGCAGCGGTGCACACGGCGTTTATATACGATGATCAGGGAAAAATATCCGAAGCGATCCGATTGTTAGAGGAGGTAAATCGAACCGTGACATCTGAACCTGAACTTCTCTTCTATCTCGGGACATTTTATGAAGAAGCAGGTAAATTGCAAAAGGCGGTTGATGTCCTTGAAAAGGGCCTTGTTAAAGATCCGGAAAGCGTCAGGATTCTTTTTCGGTTAGGGGTTGTCTACGACAAACTTGATCGAAAAGAAGATTCCATGGAGACGATGAGAAAGGTAATCCGTGTTGATCCAAAAAACGCAAATGCATTAAATTATCTCGGATATTCATATGCTGATTTGGGGCAAAATCTGGACGAAGCCGAAAAACTCATCAAAGAAGCCCTTAAGTACAAACCCGATGACGGTTATGTCACAGACAGTCTCGGATGGGTATACTTTAAAAAGGGATTGTTCCAAAAGGCCCTAAAGTTTTTGGAAAAAGCGATCCGCCTGGTTCCCGATGACCCAATTATCTTGGAACATCTCGGGGATGCATATCTCAAAACAGGCCGTAAGCTAAAGGCATTGGAATACTACCAACAGTCCCTGAAAAAGAAAAAAAAGGATAAGAAGGATATAGAAAAAAAAATTCAGGATCTTAAAAACTCCGGGATTTAGAACCTTTACCCGTGCCAAAACAGGCGGTTTTGAGCCCTGTAGAAATGAAAAGCCTATCACATAAAGCGGAAATCACGGCCCTATTTTTTATCGTTTCTTTTTTTTTATTTGCCTGTAGCAATTTAACCGGAGACGTTTCTAAAACACCCCCTGACCATCGTTCACCTGTCGCTAATGATCTTCTCTCACTGGCAAAAAATAAGAATTCCAAACTTAAAACCTTTAAAGGAATCGGAAGGGTAAGGGCATGGAATAAAGGGAGTTTCCAGGTATCAAGGATCGCATGGGTGGGGTGGAATCCGAAAAGAATTCGCATGGAAGTTTTAGGGGTATCAGGACAACCGGTGGCAAGCCTTGCAAGTGACGGTGACTGGATCTATGTTTATATCCATGCCGAACAGCGGTTTTATAAAAAACGGGCACACACAACCTTTCAGAACTTTTTCTCCCTGCCGCTTGGCTCCATCGATATGATAGCCCTTATGAGCGGCCGGGCGCCGATAGCCGACCACCAATATGTTTTGTTAAAACGGGATCCGGTTTCCAATCGATATGTATTGATTTTAAAGAAGAGATGGAGGGGGTTGGTTGAAAAGCTTTACTTTGATGAAAAAAAAGAAAATGTAACCCGGGTTGAACGTTTTAATTCTGCCGGCGATCTTGTGTACCGGGCAAAATTTGAGCGTCTGCAAACTATTGCGGGTTATATTGTTCCTGCAAAATTGATCATCTCAACCGATATGGATGTGATTTTTGAACTCGATATCGAAAAATACTGGGTGGATGTTCCGGTTTCATTGCAGATGTTTGTATTGGAACCACCAAAGCCGATCACCGGGAGGCGGATCATCGAGCGATGACA
>CAZSON010000304.1:0-3635 GCA_964608375.1 uncultured Desulfobacter sp.
AATCGATGAATGTTATCTGGATAACTTCTGATTCGTTCCGACAAGATCATATCGGAGCATACGGCAATAGACAGATTCATACACCTTCTCTCGACAGTCTGGCCGCAAAATCCATTCGGTTTCAAAACCATTACGCGGCCGGATTTCCAACTATGCCCGCCCGGGCCGATCATTTTTCAGGGCGGTGGACCATGTCGTTTATGGGCTGGTCGCCCCTGCCTTCACAGGTAACGACCCTGGCCGAAATTCTCTCGGCAAAAGGAATTCATACGGCGGCGGTAGTCGATACACCCTTTTATCTAAGAGATGGCATGAATTACGATAGGGGTTTTAAAAGCTTTTTTATGAATATCGGGCAGGAGGGTTCAGGTGCAAAACATTTAAAGGACGGAAGGCATGAATCGCAGGATACACGCGCAGCATGGCGTTATGAATCAGATTACAATGCGCCCCAGACGTTTACACGGGCCATGCAATGGCTGGAACGGCACTATAAGGAAAAATTTTTTCTCTACATCGATACCTGGGACCCCCATGAACCCTGGGATGCACCCGCGTATTATACCGAGCGCTACTGGCCGAACTATGACGGAGAAGTAATCGAACCGATCTATGGGCGGTGGAAAGATGTAGAGGGATTTACTGAGGAACGACTTAAAAAGGCGCATGCCACGTACTGCGGTGAAATTACAATGGTGGACACCTGGCTGGGATATCTGTTGATGCGGATTGAGAACATGGGGTTAATGGATAAAACAGCTATCATCTTTACATCGGACCACGGGTTCTACTTCGGGGAACATGGCGGCCTCTTTGGCAAAATGGTTTATGAACCAGGGCCGGATGGAAGTTATCCGGCGCTCGATGACTGGAATAAACAGGTTGAAGGCGGAATTTGGTCCTATTCACCACTCTTTGAGGAAATCGTAAGGATTCCCTTGCTCATATACATTGCTGACACATCGCCGGGTATCTATGATCAGCTGACCTCTGCCGTTGATGTGATGCCGACAGTTCTGGAAATTTTAGGATGCGATATAGCTGCTGATATCGAAGGTCAAACGCTTCTGCCGAAGATAAAAAATCTATCTCTCAGCGGGCGCGAATTTGTTGTCAGCAGCATACCATTTGCCAACCCGGGTGACCCGGTCCGATCTGTGGACAATTTCCTTCGCATGCTAAAAGTCCCAACTGTGACAACGATCACCGCCGGGAATTTTTCCCTGCTTTACAGCCCGGAAGAGGGACGGTCCAAGCTGTTCGACCTATCCCTGGACCCCGGGCAGAAACACAACATCATTTCTGATCAGAAGGATGTGGCCGGAGAACTTCATCAGTGCCTGGTCAGGTTTATGCGGGACACCCATGTAGCTGATTATCTTTTAGAGCCACGTCTGGAGCTGCGAATTTAATAAATGTTTTAAAATGGAGGAAATGATTATGCCGAAAGACCGGAGTATGTCTCACCCGGGTAGCGGAACGACAAAAAGATTTTGCCCCATGGTTTTCTTGTTTCTCATCATCCCTCTCGTTTTTTCGCTTACGATCGCACCAAGAGAAAGTGCGGCGGTGGCGAGTCGAGCAGAACTGAAAATAATAAAGCAATCGACAAAGACCCTCAAACGATCCCGCAAGACACGGGAACGGGTAAAGGCGGTATACAAACTCGGCCGTATTAAAAAGGCGGAGGTGGTCCCGGTGTTAATAAAGGTTCTGTCCGATTCCGACAGCAATGTCAGAAGGGCAGCGGCGGACACCCTGTGGCGGCTCGGGAATCTATCCAAACCCGCCCGGGAACCGCTCATGAAACTCCTGAACGATCCTGTTCCCGGCGTTCGAGTACGTGCGGCTTCTGCACTGGGAATGTTGGGTGTGCCAAAAAACCGTCTGGTGGCCGCCCGAGTGACAGGTCTTGGGGCGAGGCGTCTCAGGGACCGGATTCTTGCCGTGCGTGGCCTGGTCGGCTTTGTCCCAAACGCTGATCTGATTGCGCCCGTTCTGGAAGTTGCCGCGGCAGAAGCGAGGGTCAGATTCGAATCCGAGCTGGGCAAGCGATACCTCAACCCGATCGACATCGTGAAACGAATGAACAGGGCGAAAGACCGGGGCCACGTCGGGCCGATTATCGCGGATATAAAAAACGGAAACCCAGGAAGCCGGTTTCTGATTGCGGGATTATCCGAACTGAAACCCCTACCGGAAAACTGGACGGGACTCCTGGTAGGTCGGCTCGGAACCCGCAATCAGGCGGGCCTCACACAGGCCCTGGTTCTACTCGGACAACGTACAACCGAAGCCCAGGGGGTAAAAACCTGGGTTAAACCGGTAACCGGCATCCTGAAAAACAAAGACCGGCATATACGCTCCCTCGCTGTGCAGACCCTTGGCCGTGCAGGCGGGTTTGCGGCAGAGGCGGCGCCTTTGCTTCTGCCGCTCGCAACCGAGCGGGACGCCGGCATTCGAAAAACTGCATTGGGAGCGATCGCCTCAATCGGGAACCGTACCCAACCATTTCCGGCACAGACTCTGGACAAAGTCGCCAAAGTCGCGCTACCGGTTGCACGCAAAGCCGCGGTCGCCGATCCGAAACCTGGCGTACGCCGGGCCGCGGTCAAAGCTCTGGGAATATTGCGTCTTTCTGCGGATAACGTACTTACGACATTTGTTGCGGTCGCCCGCAAGGACTCCGACCCGCAGGTGCGGTTCGCAGCCCTGCTTGTTATACGGGATCTCGGCAAAAACGGCGTGTCCGCAAAAAAGGACCTTGAGTGGATCCGAGACAACGACCCTGACAAGGGGAATCGGGGCGCTGCAAAAAACGCCCTTCACGCTGTTCTGAACAATGAACCCCGCTACGGCATGAACGTTGCCGCAAGAGCGAAAAAACCCGAGGCTAAAACCGCTCTCGGTGAAATCAGAAAAACCTCCGGGAAATTCACTGCCCACGCATTTCACCTGGCGATCACGAGCTTAAACGCTAAAGCAGTCAAACGGTATCTCGATGCAGGCATGTCGGCCAACATGCGCCTTAGGGATTACGGGACCAAGCCCCTCCATGCACTCTTTTTCGGTCCGCCGGGATGTGCGGTAACAATTCGCCCCACCCATGCCGCGACTCTCTCCGTGGCCCGTCTTCTCCTCGACCGTGGCGCCGATCCCAACGGGGAAGACGACCGCGGCAACACGCCGCTTAAGATGGCCGCCTTGTCCTGCGATGGGCGGGTCATAAAACTTCTCATATCCGCCGGAGCGGATATGAATCATAAAGACCCAAGCGGCATGACCGCGTTTGAAATGACGCTCTGGTCCGGTTCCGATGCAGGTGACGCCCTGCTGGACGCCGGCTTCCGCCTCCCTGCGAAAAAGGTCAAACAGCTACAGAAAAGTTATAAGGACAATCAGAAAGCACTCAAGCTTCTAAATCGGGCGGGGAGATAAACTAGGGAAAGCGCGTATCAACGCCTCTGTAGCCAGAGCATTGATTGAGCCGCATATAAAAAAGGAGGCCGAAGCCATTCTTAAAGACTTGGGACTGTCTGTATCAAAGTCCTTTGAGCTTTATTATCGTCAGATTATCGCTCACCGAGGGTTGCCGTTTGAAATTCAGGTTCCTAATGAAAAAACAATGAGGGCAA
>CAZSON010000305.1:0-3617 GCA_964608375.1 uncultured Desulfobacter sp.
AAGGATATGATTCGAAATAAGAGGAAGCTATGCTGCTATAAACCATCCGGAAAAAACTTGATGAGAAAAAGATTGATCGAGAGATGTGACGGCAGGTACAGATTATAAGGATTCTGGACGACACTGTAGACCTAATCCTGGAACGGTGCGATGTTGACGATTCTGCAAATGATGTGACAAAAGGGACTACGAACGATTCATAAATTGGTCAATTTATAGAATCAAAAGAAATATATTTGGATAAAGATATGAAAATAAGGATATTATTTTTATTGTTTTTCTTGAATTTACTTCTTAACCAAAAGCTCATTAATAAAAGATTTCATTTGAGCAGGATCCTCTATCTGAGCGTTGATAAAAATGTCACCGCTATCAAATCCCTTACCGGACCTTGAATTGAGATGGACACCTGAGGAAGGACAAACTATAGAGGGGAAAGAGCAACTTTTTGATATTGCAAGTTTCTCTATCTATGATAAATATTCTACCATATCTTGCTAAAATAACGTATTTAAAATAGTTCAATGCTCAGACAACCTTAAATCGAGGCTGCGATGGAATGAACACCGAAACCCTATTTCTTAAAAAAAAGAGGTGGGGTTTTGTTGTTTTGGGTCTGTAAATTCAAGGACCCCGGGAACGCGAAGGTGCGGATCTTAAATCTCGGGGGTTGTTAGAAGATCGGATGATTATTATTGGGGGTATTGAATTATTGAATGATGTCCCGCTCTTTAGATATATTGTGAAAGGGTAAGTAAGCGTCCAATGTCCATATTTCACCATCGGATAAAGGCTCGAATGGCACGAGGTCACAAAAGTGGTGCACTATTACTTATCGGTTAACGTCATGACCCAGCCGATGATGGCGCGGGAGAATGAAGCGCCGTATGGAGCGGGGGATCAATGACGAAGAAACCTGCGAAACGAGACAAAGAAAAAGTCGACTACGGGATCGTGCTCGGGGATGTGGCCAGCATCGTTGAGGCGGCCAGACGGAGTGCTTTGAGGACTGTCAACGCGGCTATGACAGCTGCTTACTGGTTCATTGGGCGGCGTATTGTGGAATTCGAGCAGGCGGGAAGTGCCCGGGCTGATTATGGCGCCAGATTGCTGGAGCGCCTGTCCGCTGACCTGACGGATCGTTACGGACGCGGGTTCTCGGTGGACAATCTTGAGAATATGCGTCTCTTCTATCTGGCCTGTCCACCAGAGAAGATTTCCGAAACACTGTCTCGGAAATCTCGGATTCCGGAGACATTTCAGACGCCGGATGGAAAATCCGAGACACCGTCTGTGAAATTCGGCTTTGAACGACTCGCCACAGCATTCCCGCTTCCCTGGTCAGCATATGTGCGCTTGCTCTCCGTGAAAAACGAGAATGCGCGCCAGTTCTACGAAACCGAGGCACTGCGTGGCGGCTGGTCGGTCCGGCAACTCGACAGGCAGATCAACTCACAGTTCTACGAGCGGACGGCACTGTCGAAGAACAAGGCCGCCATGCTGAAAAAAGGCCAGAAGGCACTACCTGAAGACATCGTGACACCAGAGGAGGAAATCAAGGATCCGTATGTCCTGGAGTTTCTTGGCCTCAAAGACGAATACTCGGAGACGGACCTCGAAGACGCTCTCGTCCGCTATCTGGAAACCTTCTTGCTGGAGCTTGGCGGCGATTTCTGTTTCATCGGCAGGCAGAAACGGCTGCGCATCGGTGACGAGTGGTATCGCGTGGACCTGGTCTTTTTTCACCGAAAACTGCGCTGTCTTGTGATCATCGACCTGAAGATCGGCAGGTTCACCCACGCCGATGCCGGCCAGATGCATCTCTACCTCAATTACGCGCGGGAACATTGGGTTCACGAAGGCGAGAACCCGCCGGTGGGCCTCATCCTCTGCGCACGGAAGAACGAGGCAGTTGCCCGCTACGCGCTGGAAGGACTTCCCAACAAGGTAATGGCCGCCGAATACCGAACCGCCCTGCCCGATGAGAAGACCCTGGCCGCCGAGATAAGACGGACACAGGAGATTTTGCTGGAACGAGAGGCTCTTTTACTTCCGTCGCAGAAGAGCCGAGCAAAGAAGAACACAAGAAGGAAACGCGGTACAAAGAGCACGGGAGGGAAGCTGAAATGACGTGCGACGTAAAGGTGATGCTGGATATAGACCTGGCGGAACTTTACGGTGTGGAAACCAAAGTATTAAAACAAGCGGTTAGAAGGAATATCGATAGATTCCCTACTGATTTCACGTTTGAATTCACAAGGGATAAACTTAACAACTTGAGGTCACAATTTGTGACCTCAAGTTGGGGCGGTGCCAGGTATTTACCTATGGCTTTTACAGAGTAAGGCCTACAGGAGGAAAACACGAAAGAAATAACATGCCGGATGAAAGGGGGTGAATCGCCGCAGGCGATTGTGTTTTATCAGTTTCTTCCGGAAACAGATCAAGGAGAAAAAAGATTTAACTTTGCGTGCTCTGCGTACTCTAGCGAAGCCCCGCAAAGCGGGACCCCGATGTCGGGATCTGTACTTCGCTCCGACAAGCGGGCGAGAGACTAAAAAAATTCTTCTCAAACGAGTGCAACAACCCGAAATCAAAGTTATGGAAGCAAAGATCCCGATTGTGTGGCTGCAGAGTAACTGAAATACTGAAGGATGTCCCCCTCGTCTTGTTGATTTAAATTTTACCTGAAACCAATAACTGCTAACTGATAACGAATAACATCTAATCGAGTCAAAACTCGATTAGAGAACGAGGCTGCTATGGAGTGAACATCGGAACCCCGTTTCTCAGATAGAGAGGTGGGGTTTTGTGGTTTGGAAGGCAACCATGAAAAAATGTCCTTATTGTGCTGAAGAAATTCAGGACGAGACAATAAAATGTAACTACTGTGGTGGATTTATAGAAGAAAAAGTAGAGCTTCCTACTGATAAATCAGAAAAAAGCCCTCCTCCAAAAAAGCAAGAGCGACCGACTTTAAGCCAAAATTCACAAGAAGAAATTATACTGAAAAAAGGGAAAGAATCTCCCAAATCTCCAAAACATTCGCCCTCAAAACCATCTAAATATGGATGGGGATCGGGTTTTCTACTGCTTATCATTATCTTGGGTTTTGTTGGCTATAATATCTACGATAAAATCTTCAATCCGTTGGAGCACATATTTAATCTACGCATTGATAGAGAAGATGGCCAAAATTCATATACTGCACCAATATATTTAAACAAAAGAAAAATTGATAAAATCAATAATGACAAGAAAAGGGTAACGGTAAAAATTGATTTTTCTAACGCACCTTCATGGTCAAATGAATACAAAAATCTAAAAGAAATAATAAATATTTATGAAATAAATTGCTGGCACAAAGAATCTAAAATTATCAAATCAGAGTTCATTGGCATTGATGGCGAGGTAACAGATGCTAAATTATTCACCAATGCAAACCATTTTCAGTACCAAAAAATACAACATTCGTCATCAAGTATAGAGAACCAAATTCAAAAATTTGTATGCGACTAAACTTTGTTACTTTATATCAAATTGCTCCTTATGTGGCGGAAGGAACCTCGACCGGAAGAGATCAACACCTTCGCCGCTTCCATAAGCAAAAGTTCAGA
>CAZSON010000306.1:0-3615 GCA_964608375.1 uncultured Desulfobacter sp.
GATCTCTGTCTTCCTGTGATATGGAAGTGATTCTTAGCCGATTGAGATCTTTTTCTGCTTTCTCTCCCGGCTCAACTGATAGCACTTTTGCATAGATTTCCTCAAAACAGTGCGCTTCCACGCAAAAATCGAATTTTAGCTTGATGTCGGTCATCGGCGCAAAAGGCGGTGTTACAGAGGCGGTGATGAAGCTTTCGTTCAAAAGGATCGTTTCTCCGTATATCGATTCGGTTTCTATTTTTTTATCTTCCACTTTCCAACAATGAAACGGCAGGCGGATCTCGACGTTATTTTCAGAATCTGTTGGGGGTTTGAACGCCACGTTATAAGGTGAACCGATTCCAATGACCGGGTAATAAACCAGCGGTTTTTTCAATCCTTTCATCATAACGGTTTGAGGCGGAGATGCGGTCACCAGATCCTTGACAAGTTGAAATGTCGGTTCCCCTATGAGAATCTGCCCACCGGTGGAGTTGGATTCGATACGTGAGGCGGTGTTAACGGCAGAGCCGACAATGCCGTACTTCATTCTCACTTCCGAACCGATGTTTCCCACAATGACTGTTCCGGTGTTAATGCCGATGCCCATCTCCAATGGAGAATACCCCTCTTTCTCAATTTCCGTGTTCAACTCTAAAAGTGCATTTTGCATGGCAAGCCCGCAGGCAACCGCCCGTGCCGGATCGTCATCGCGTTTATCGGGTACGCCGAAGATCGTTAGGATCGCATCGCCAATAAATTCGTCGATCATTCCGTCGTAGTTTAAAATGACTTTTGACATACGTTCAAGATATTGATTTAGCAGTTGCACCATCTCTTTTGGATCCTTGGTTTCAGATAAAACAGTGAATCCACGCAAATCGGAGAAGAGGATCGTAACTGTTTCTCTACGGCCACCGATCTTTTGTCCTTCCGGAGATTCAAGGATTTCTTCCACCACTTTTTTAGACAGATAACGGCCGAAGGTTTCCCTGACAAAATTAACGAGATTAAGACGTTCTTTTGACACCTCGAGTATGTTTTTTAGCATTGCCGCGCGGGAGTTGACGATCTCCTTAATCTCTCTCGGCGCATCAGGCGGCAATGTTATCTCACTGGCGGTGGGGTCATCGTTCCGGAGTCTGCGATTCGCCTCTACAATGGTTTCTAAAGGGAAGATGATTTTTTTGTTAAGAAAGATCCGGAAGGTTATCATGATGAATAAAATGATGACAACCGTGAGCAAAATAATTCTGAAGGCAAACCAAAAAAGATCCGCCGGGTCTGAATGATGGTCTGTTAGGGCGCGATAACCGAGTGACCATATCAATAAAATTGTTTCGATTATCAAAATACGCCAAAAAATTCCCCGCAAAAGGACTCTTCTAACGCCTTTTATATCTTTGAGGTTTGGATCAACCAACTTTAGTCCCCCCAACCGGCAGGAAATCACATTTTGTGTCGGGTAAATAAAATTTCTTTTTGACCTATGCCGGATGCGACTTTTTTCAAAATATCAGGTGCGAGGCTAAGTAAGTATATCACACGGTTCTATTCATGCCAAGGAACTAATTCTTAGCCCGATTTGAGTTACATGTTCTACGGTAAACCGTCTGGATTTCTGCGACTTGACACATGTTATCCGTTTCTTATTTTTAATAAAGGCAAAATCATGAACAATTCAAAGTCATTTCATATTCTGCTGGTCAACCCACCGGTGCAAAGCCCTGCCATGGTTCCCCTGATGCCGGCACAGATAGCGGCTTATCTGTCCGGGAGAGATCTGTCGATCGAACAGTTTGATGCCAACCTCGACTTCTTTCTCAATTATTTACTCGACCCGGTGCGACTTTCAACGCAATTGGAGCAGATTGAGCAAAGGAAATCGACCGATCCGGAAGCAAATCCAGCCAAATGGCGCCGCAAGATTACTGATGTGGGCAGGAGCATTGAAATTCTAAGATCAAAAAAATTCTACGAGCTTGAACATTGTCTTGCTGCGCTGAAAAACATAAACGATATGCTCCGGATCACATCTATGGCAATGCAACCCTCACGCATAAAATGGTACAATTTTATAAATTCAACTGTAAAAACCTGGCAGGATGTTCCGTCGTTTCTTGAAAACAGGGAAACGAACCCCTTCCTCGCTTTCTGCCATGAGCGGCTGGCTCCGCGAATCGAGCGCCTCGATCAGGGTTTTTTGATTCTGTGCGTAGCTGCTCCGGGCCAACTGCTGGCAGCATTAACCATGGCCAGTTTCAGCAAGAAATATCGACCCAAACTGCATGTTGCATTAATGGGTGATCTTCGCTTATTGGCAGGCGCAAACGATTTTTGCGACAGTCTGCTGCCTCGAACCGATCCAGAGCCGTTGCTCAAACTTTTGGGCTGGTTCGGGAGCGCAGGGAGGGGTGACGAGGCTTCAGGCCCAGATTTCAGTGGGTTTTCCCTGGAGGACTATCTATCTCCGGGATTGGTGTTACCCTTAGTAATGTCGAGAATATTCAGCGAAAGCTCGAAATCGCCCTCATCTATTATCACCGCCATGTTGGAGCAGGGGCGATCTTTAGACGCCGAGGGCGTTTTTATCGAAGAGACAGAGCAGACTCGTGGAAAGGCAGCAAACATGATTCCGGAAATGGTCGGGAAAAAGCCCCGATTATTTGTGGGGTTAAACTGTTCTTTCAACACTTTTTTGGATCAAAAAGAGATGACCACCCTATACAAGGCCGGGGTAAGACTGATTAAGTGGCAAGAGCCGGCCGGTCGATTCGAATCGATCACGCGCTTGCTTCAGAAAGCCTCTGGAGCCGGGATATGGAACCAGGTGGTTATTCCGGCAAAAGAGCCAAACCCTCTGACTGAAGAACTCATTCGGTTCATGACGGCCAATCCGAACATAGTTCATTCCTGGACTGATGAAAACCCTTCGACCTTACCTTTTCCCCGGCCGAGCAATCGAATTCAGGAACCATTGACAGATTATCAGAAAATCGCCAAACTGCCCGGTCGACCGTTCTGGAGCTATTTGAACGATCCGGTATATCTGTTATTATACTTAAACAGATACGGACTCAAAAAAATTTTACGAAAACGGGTACGGGATGATGGAAGTTCAATCTATTCGCTGGGGCAGAATTTGGTTTATCATTTTGTTGCACCAAAAGATCTATTGCCCGGATGTCTAGATGAAATTTGTCGTATGGTCGAAGCGGGTGGTTCGGTAGACACAAAATGGGTGCGGTACAATCTGGAGCGGGCGTTTTTAATCGGATATGCCGAGGAGCGGGGTGTGATTGCAGGAAATTCGAGTTTGAAACGACCCCGGCCGGAATATATAAAGTCGGTGAAAGAGAGGTCCGGTCTTGACCTCACTAACCACCTGGAAAGGGGGTATACCTCGGTCCGGCCGGAATATAGAGGTTTGGGCATAGGTACCAAACTCCTTGAAGGGCTGACCGCACGGATCGGCGATCGGAAGCTTTTTTCCATCATCGGTGAGGATAATATCGCAACCCAAAAGATTGCGATACGAAACCGTACCCAAAAAGTGGCCACTTTTTACAGCGAGCCTATGGGAAAAGAAATCGGTGTATGGATACCGATCCGGATGCTTGCTGAACCATAGGAAGT
>CAZSON010000307.1:0-3610 GCA_964608375.1 uncultured Desulfobacter sp.
TATTGTTGTTGCTTTAAACCTACCTTTGTCATGTTTTTTATGCAACTAAGGGGTGCTTTCAATTCAAGGGTTACCGCCTTCATGTCGTCATCACTCATCAGACCGCAGATTTCGATGTTGGAGTTGGTAGTGAGTACATGCAGCGATCCGTCGCCGTATTTCTCAGCGATCGCACATATCTTTCTGAATGTGGATGCCTTATAGAAATTCCCTGGATTACCAAGTACCCGAATAAGATGCGAATGGCTGACAATTTCAGGTCTTCTTGATTTCCTTGCGATGGCCCCGGAACCAAGCCCGGGCACATTAGATATTCCACCGTGGCCCCATTGAGTGTACTTCTGCTTCATTGATTCTTCATACATCATTATGGGATAACGAGTTCGCTTTAGCTCTTTCGTATGGCTGGGCCATGGTCCATTGGAAAGTTCATCCATATATGGAGTTTCTGACATGACTAGAGGTCAATTCGGATCTGACCCCATTGGTTTCACATCCCTTATTTCATTACCATGCAGGGGACTTTCATCCCCTACTCTTTTCCGGATTTTACCGGCGTTTTCGATGTGACCCGGTTGTTTTCATGTGTCCCGAAAATTTACGAAATATCGTATTTCGCGATATTGGCGGCTATTTGTCCAGTCCTCTTTGCATTCCGCGCAAGTAGCTGATTTGGCCTACGTGCATGGCAAGTTCGGTGGCTATCATACCCAACGTGATACCAATCGGATCAGGCGACTTGTCAGGCCGCGGTACTTCAGACAGCTTTTCGTCAGGTATGGCGTTAAGAAAAGCCAGCGTCTTTTCCCGCACGCTATCCGCATAACCCCGTAGATCCTCCAGCCTGGGCACCGGCCAGGCCTGAAGCTCCTCAGCCGTGAACTGATACGCTTTGTCCGGAGTGCCCATCTTCTCTTTCCAGCCGTCCGCCACATAGAGCTCTTTTTCGCGCTTTATCACCCGGTTCACAAAAAAGTCTTCCACCCGGGCGTTGTGCCAGAGGGTAAAGGCGATACTGTTGCATTCGGCATTCGGAGTCCAGGCAAACTCTTCTTGCGTCAATCCGTCCAATGTTTTGCTCAAAAATTCCTGACTCTGACTCAGAGACTTCAGTAATAATTCTTTGACTTCCATGGATTCCTCCTAATCTTGATATTTCACGAACCTCTATACCTTTTCGGTCATCCGATAAAACGACTACCGCTGCAAATTTCATTAAATATTCGGGATAAATATGGCTGAATCGTAAGTGGCAGTGTAACATCCAGATAGTGTGAAGTAAAGAGCCTATCCGCCTCACATCCAGCCCTTGATTCTCAAGTTTCGTACCAGGACCAGGTCTTGAATCTTGACTGATTGAGTTTTTTATTCATCTTTTCGATTTTTTCTTCAGTTTACTGCTTCTTCTGATTCTATCCGTGATCCTTCGGCAGGCATGTGACACGGCAGACCCGCTTATCCAAAAGTTGGCCCCAATCGCTTTGAGCTTTTCTCCGGTATGTTGCCTGCAAAGATATATTTTCAGAACCTGGGCTAGTTTGGGATCGTTCCCGAATTCCGAATCAACCGTAAGAAATATGTCTGGCATGGATATTCTGGGAATTAACTGGTGCAACGCCGGCAGATCTATGTCCTGTCTTTTATAGAGGGTTTAAGATGACTTCAAAATAACACCTTTTGCGGTCATTTGTCAAGTTTCAAGACCTTACCCTGTTGTCTTCCGTGGATTGCCTGCCCTCTCAGCAATCCAGATCAAAGCTCTGTGTTCTTTGTGGCCTCTGTGAGAGATCAAAATATTCGGAGATCAACTATAGTGCCGATTATACGTTACCGTATTTAAGAATATGTGTACTAAGCCAAATAGCTCTAAACCCAGTACTCTTTTTGTTTTTAACAACCCTTTGTCATGTTTTTTATGCATCGAAGAGGGTTTACTCTTGATATCCAGAGCCAATTGCCCTATTGTCCTCTTATCAAAAAGCTATAAAATTCATTTCGATGCGATAAAATTATTAACACATTGTAAAAGAAGATAACCTTATGAACCTTAAAGAAGAGATTATTTCACTTTCCCGCCAAATGGGAATAGACAAGATAGGTTTCACGACAAGGGAACGCCTGGCCGATGCACCTCCTTCGGGCGATTTGGGATATGTGCTTCCAGAAGCCATGTCCGCCGTCTCACTTGTTGTCGCACTCGACAAATCCCCAATTCGCGCCTATCTGTCAAAAGAAGACCAAATGGGTCATGTCCATGACCACAAGCAGTCATATGTAAAGCTCGGAGAGGCCGGAAGAGCGATTGAAACCTTACTCAGAGAGAAGGGCTACGAAGCGGTTGCGCCCCTGCCGAACAATGTATACAGGGATAATATGCCGTACATGGCACTGGTACCCCCTGTATCTTACCGATATATCGCAGTGGCATCCGGAATCGGATGGTTGGGATGGAGCGGAAACGTTATCGTTCCTGAATACGGTTCTACTGTTTCCCTGTCATCAGTAATAACATCAGCGGAATTGGAACCGGACCAACCGATAGAGGGCGACTTTTGCGAAAAATGCCACCTTTGTGCCGCTTCGTGTCCTAGCCGGTTCATATCCAAGAAAGATGAGACTGAAGTTCAAATAGCGGGGAAAACACACCGGCACAATAAGAAAGCCTCCAACTTGCAATGTATGGTCACTTGTGGTGGAGCAAACGGCGTCCGCCGACCGGATTCCAAATGGTCGACGTGGTCCTATAAAGTGCTTGATTTGCCGGGTCCGGAAGATGCGGAGGCATTTGAGCGAAAAGTTCGTGAATATGCCCAAAATCCGAAAGAGCGGCTACTTAGGGCGTTGGTGTTTGATCTCGAAGGTCACCATTTCGCAGACTGGGAGGAGTATAAAGATTTTTGGTTAAATAAGGTAATCATTACGTGCGCCAACTGTATGTTAATTTGCTGGCCGAACATTGAGGACAGAAAGGAAAACCTGCGCTTGCTCACAACATCGGGAAGGGTAGTCAGAGGTAAAACCGGTCCGCAAGTCGTAAAATAGCAGATTCAAACAAGGAGAAACAGATATGGGTGATAAAGGAAAAAGAGACAAGGGCAAAAAGGAACAACAGAAAAAAGCCCAGCTTAGTCCAAAGGAAAAACGAAAATTGAAAAAAGAAAAGAAGCAATAAAAAATGTCTTTTTACGGTAAAAATGCTTGACAGCGATATAACTAAAGTTATGCCATACCTTCATGAAAACAGCCATATCCATTCCTGACGACATATTTTCATCCGCAGACCGCTTGGCGAAACAGCTTCAAATGTCTCGTAGCGAACTCTATGCCCGTGCTGTGAAACGGTATGTAGCGGAATGCCGTCATACCGGCCTGAAAGAAAAGTTAGACGAAGTGTATGGGTTTGAAGCCGAATCCGTTGATCCAGCAGTGATGAATGCACAAGCCGCATCCATTCCCAGGGAGAAATGGTGATGCAACGCGGGGATTATCTGGTGGGCCTCACTTCGCCCGCAGATGGGTTCTGATCCAGGCTATCGCCGCCCCGTGCTCATCGTTCAGAGCGACGATTTCAACAAGAGCCGGATCAATACAGTCGTTGTTGCCATCCTAA
>CAZSON010000308.1:0-1450 GCA_964608375.1 uncultured Desulfobacter sp.
CCCTTTCCAAGATCGGTGACAAAGGATTGTTTACAAAGGATCTCGAAAATGAGTTGTTAAAGGGGAATATTGACATTGCCGTTCATAGTTTAAAAGACCTGGAGACAAAGATTCCCGATGGTCTGAAACTTGCCGCAATCACCCGGCGGCACGAAGTTGAAGATGTATTAATCGCAAAAAAACCCGGTGTTACCATCAGAAAATTACCTCATAGAGCGACGGTGGCGACCGGATCGCTTCGAAGAAAATCTCAGCTTCAGCATATTCGGCCTGATATAAAAATTGTCGATCTGCGCGGAAACGTTCCCACTCGCATCCAAAAATTTTTAAACTCCGACTGGCATGGCATCATCCTTGCGCGGGCAGGTGTGGAGAGGCTGAAGATGGAGCAGCACATCTCTTCCTATATCGGTGTGGATGAAATAATCCCTGCAGTGGGACAGGGGGCTTTGGGAGTTGAAATCAAAGCAGACAATCAATTTGCAGCGGAAATGCTTCAAACGGTACATGATCATGATACATTCCTGGCCGTATCCGCTGAACGTGCTTTTTTAAAAAGCCTTGAGGGGGGATGCCAGGTTCCGATAGGGGCATATGCCCAGGTTAAATCAAACGGGTTGTATCTTGCGGGGGTGATCGGATCGATTGATGGAAAGACGCTGTTTAAAAAGAAAACAAGGGGAAGCAAAAGCGACCCTGAAATAATCGGAAAAGCATTGGCAGATGATCTGTTAAAAGCGGGTGCCGGGCGTATATTGGATGATATTTATAAAACTTAAACTCAGGTCTCGCACCCCCAATCGGTAACGGTGCCGCATCTGGTGTGGGGCAATAAAATTTTTTGAAAAAATAGGGATGGATTCGTGCCAGAGGTTTTAAAAAACAAAGTCATCGTTTTGACCAGACGGTCTGAACAATCAAGGGAAGCGATCCTGAAATTGGAAAAAAACGGGGCATCAGTTATTTCTTTCCCCACAATTAAGATTGTCCCTGCAGAAAATAAAACTGAGTTTGACTCCTCGATTAATAAATTTGACGCATTTGATTATATCGTCTTTACTTCAGCCAATGCGGTTAAACAGTTTGTTTTTCGTCTTGATCAGATTCAAGAACATCTGAATTTTGACAAACTGACCGTTGTGGCAGTCGGTGAAAAAACAGCTCACGCCTGCCACCGATATCATATTCCGGTAGGTATTGTTCCAAAAAGTTTCAGTGCAAAAGGGATTGCAGATGAGTTGAGCAGGTCTGATATAACCGGCAAAAAATTCTTTATCCCCTGCTCTTCCATCGCCAGGGATGAACTGCCGGAAAGACTCGGCAAAATGGGTGCCGAGATTACGCTTATACCGATCTATAATACAATTTTGCCTGATGTTTCGGAGACCGCCAAAATCGTCGAGGTGATTTTAAACCGCAAACCGGATATTTTTATTTTCACCAGCCCGTC
>CAZSON010000308.1:1550-3609 GCA_964608375.1 uncultured Desulfobacter sp.
GAGGGACAGGGTTCAAAAACATTTTCAAAGGTTAAGAAATTGATTTTTACCCGGCCCAAACTTGCACACTCCATTTTATCAAAAATCGCGGATGTCGCCGCCGCCTATTTAAGCGCAAAAATTGAATCAGGTGTAAATGCCGTTCAGATATTTGATACATGGGGCGGCATCCTTGCCGAGGATGATTTTGAAGAATTTTCATTAGCATATATCAAAAAAGTTATTTCTCAACTCCGACGAAACGATGAGCCGATCCTCGTTTTTGCAAAAGGTGTACATTTTATGCTCGACAAGCTGGCCGGATGCGGCGCCGATGTATTGGGTCTAGACTGGACGATGAACATCGGCAAAGTCAGAAAGAGGGTTGGTGATAAAGTTGCGCTGCAGGGAAACCTTGATCCAACGGTTCTTTATGCCGGTCATGAAAAGATTAAAAAAGAGGCAGGAAAAATTTTATCATTGTTCGGCCGGGGAAGCGGACATATTTTTAACCTAGGACACGGGATCCTCCCTGATGTGCCGCCGGAAAACCTGAAAGTTTTGGTCGATTTTGTAAAAAAAGAGAGCGTGGATTTTCACCGTGAAGGAGAATAGTTTTGTTAGAAATAGATATTAATTTAATAAAAAAATACGATAAACCGGGACCCCGATATACAAGTTATCCCACCGCCCCCCATTTTCACGAATCGTTTACACCGGATAATTTCAGAGATGAAACCATCAGGACCAATCAGGGGACAAACCTGCCGGATCTGTCCCTCTATTTTCACCTTCCGTTTTGTGACACCCTCTGTTATTTTTGCGGCTGCAACATGATCGTCACAAACAATCGGGATAGAATCAGTCGTTATATCGGATACTTAAAAAAAGAAATTGACTTAATCAGCTCCTTTCTTTCGGCGGATAGAAAAACGGTCCAGCTCCACTGGGGCGGCGGTACCCCGACCCATTTGAATCCGGATGAGATAACCGATTTGGCCACCTATATTCACGATCGTTTTAACTGCAAAAATGTCATGGAAGCCGGCTGTGAAATTGATCCTAGGGAATTGACAAAAAACCATCTTGAAGCCCTGAAAGATGGAGGTTTTAACAGAATCAGCATGGGGGTTCAGGATTTTAATGAGAAGGTTCAGAAATCGGTAAACAGAATTCAGCCGGAAGATATGACAATAGAGGTGGTTGGATGGGTAAGAGACTTGGGGTTTCAAAGCATCAATCTGGATTTAATATACGGTCTTCCCCTTCAGACAATCGGATCTTTTGAAGAAACGGTCGATACCGTCATCGATATTTCTCCGGACAGGATTGCCCTGTTCAATTTTGCCCATGTTCCCTGGATGAAAAAGCATCAAAAACTCATTCAACTCGAAGATTTACCTGTTGCGGAAGAAAAACTTCAAATTTTTAAAATGGCAACGGAAAAACTTACAAAATCCGGTTATGTTTTTATCGGAATGGATCATTTTTCAAAGCCCGACGACGAGCTGGCGGTTGCGCTGAAAGAAAAAAAACTCTACCGAAATTTTCAGGGGTACAGCACCCATGCCGGCACCGATCTTTACGCAATGGGTATCACCAGTATCAGCCAATTCGGGCATATTTATGCTCAAAATGTAAAGAAAGAAAAAGAATATTTTGACATGCTGGATAACAGAATTTTGCCCACGACAAAGGGGTGTTATCTGACCGATGATGATATGTTGCGCCGGTTTGTCATCACAAAAATAATGTGTGACTTTGAATTGCAATTTGGCCTGGTTGAAGAAAAATTCAATATCGATTTTAGAAGTTATTTCGCCTGGGGATTGACAAATTTAAAGGAAATGATTGAGGATGAACTGATATCTATTGAAAATGATGAAATAAAAGTCACAAAAATAGGTAGATTCTTAATCAGAAATATCGCAATGAATTTTGACGGCTACATTGAAAGAAAAGAAGATCATGCCCGGTATTCGCGAACCGTATAACCCCACAACCGGAGTGTTAGAAACTACTCAAGTTTCGCACCCCAATGGTGGACGGTTCCGCATCTGGTGTGGGGTAAATAAAATTT
>CAZSON010000309.1:0-3597 GCA_964608375.1 uncultured Desulfobacter sp.
CGTATTTCTTCACCTGGTATCTGAGGGTGTCGTAACTTATATTTAAAAGCTTTGCAGCCCGGGTCTTGTTCTGTTTTGCCTTTTCGAGGGCCTGCAGAATCAGGTCTTTTTCGACATCCTCGAGAGAAATGCCTGCATCCGGCAGTATGATTTTATCGCTTACAGGCTGCTCCGTGGTGATTGATCCGCCCAATATCCATTTGGACAGATGTTCGGGCCGGATGATATCCTCCTTTTCAAGCACAACCAGCCTTTCCACAAGGTTTTTCAGTTCCCTCACATTACCCGGCCAACCATAAGAAATCAGACGTTGTTCAGCCTCCGGGGAAAAGCCTTTTATTGTTTTATAATGATGCTTGGTGGCATAGTGAGAGAAAAAGTGTCTGGCCAGCAGCGGTATATCATCTGTTCTCTCTCTTAAGGGGACGATATGCAGATAAAACGTGCTCAGTCTGAAGAATAAATCCTTACGGAACTCGCCGCTGTTCACCGCTTCCGGGAGGTCTCGATTGGTGGTGGCAATAACGGCAGTATCTATGGAAAGCTCCCCTTTACCGCCGATGCGCCTTATTTTCCGGTCCTCTAAAACCCTCAGCAACTTGCTCTGGAGATCCGGTCTCATTTCACCGATCTCATCGAGCAGTATTGAACCGCCGCTGGCCAGTTCAAACAGTCCCTTATTCCGCGACTTTGCATCGGTAAAAGACCCTTTTTCATAGCCGAAGAGCTGACTTTCGAGCAGGGATTCGGGCATGGCTGCACAGTTTACCGCGATAAAAGGCGCATGGCCGCTTGAATCGGTGCTAAACATCAATTTATGGATATGTCTGGCCACAAGTTCTTTGCCGGTTCCGCTTTCTCCGGTTATAAGAATGGTTGAGACCCGGGCCTGTGCCATCTTTTCGATATTTGCCTCCAATGTTTTGATCGCTTTCGATTGGCCGACGAACTCCCTTTCAAACGCCTCAGAATAGGCTTTTCTCAGAAAGTGAACCTCCTGTTTGAGGTCTTCTTTTTCAAAGATCTTTCTGATAACAATTTTGACTTCATCGGTATTAAACGGTTTGGTCAGGTAGTCGGCTGCACCGAGCTTCATGGCATTAACCGCTGTTTCGATATTATCATCCGCCGTCAACATCACAACCTGGGTATCAACCCCGTTTCCTTTTTTGATATCCCGCAGGATATCTATTCCGCTCTGTCCGGGCATTCTGATGTCAAGCAGGACTAAATCGGCCCCCCAGGACTTTATTTTATTAATCACATCTTCGGTTTTTGTCTCGCCATAGACCTCATAACCTTCCTTCTTTAACGTCTTGGAGAGAACCGAGATAATCAGCTCTTCATCATCTAAAAGGAATACTTTGCCTTTTCGTTTCATGCGATCTGCTCCTTTTCATCCGGTTGCACCTGAAGAGTGATGTTGAAAACAGTCCCCTCATTTGGTGTGCTTTCAACACAAATATCTCCTCCGTGCTGTTCGATAAGTCGTCTGGTTATGGCCAATCCCAGCCCTGAGCCTTTGGACTTAGTTGTAAAAAATGGCTGAAAGATTTTTTTTTGCATATTTTTGTCTATCCCTTTGCCGGTATCTGCAATCGCTACCTCGATGATTCTGCGTTCGGCACCACAGGAAGTTTTGACCGTCAGTATGCCACCGTCCGCCATGGCTTCAATGGCGTTGAGCATCAGATTCAGAAATACCTGCTGCAGTTGCATCGGATCGGCCATTGTTTCAGGAATGCCTTTCTCGAAATCTTTTAGCACTTTTATCGATGTCGAGGTATTCGAAGATAGCGCAGGGCTTTTTAATGAAAAGGAAATTGTTTTTTCTAGGAGGTCATTTATATCGGTTAGCATCAGTTGGAGTCGGGGCGGTTTTGCAAAGTTGAGCAGGCTTTTTATGAGCAGTTCGATTCGTTTAATCTGGTCAACAGATTTTACGATAAGATCTTTGTCTTCTTCTAAGATGCTCTCTTCTTCTACGAGGCATTGCAAAGAACCTTTAATACCGGCCAGCGGATTCTTAATCTCATGAGCCAGCCCGGCCGCCATTTCACCAACCATTTTCAACTGTTCTGTCCGCTGCAGGGCCGCCTCTACGCCTTTACGCTCGGTAATATCCCTGACCACATGGATCAATCCGATCATCCGGTGATTATTGGCAAACCTCGGCATGGCGCTTATCTCCAGGAACTTGTCAAGGTTGGGTTCAAAAAGTTCAAAAACAGCCGGCGTTTCTGTTTTGAAGCACTCGCAACTGGGGCATTCATCCGGTGGCGAATCTTTTCCATGGTAATATTGATAACATTTTGCCCGGGTGAGGTCCAAAAACGGCAGCCCCAGCATTTTTTCAGCAGCCTTGTTGGCCCGGATAATATTAAAATCATTGTCATGGATGGTAATCGCATCGGTGATGGTGTTGAAGGTATTCTCCCATTCAAGCTTGGACTGCAGAACCATATTTTCCATTTCTTTGCGCTCCGAGATGTCGCGATCAATCGCCAGAATATATTTATGACCCATGTATTCCAATAAACTTGCGCTGACTTCCACCGGGAAAACGGTGCCGTCTGCTTTTTTGTGGTTTAACTCAGCCTTGAATTTCTCCCCCTTTATAATGTGCTCAAGGCGACCCGGTAATTGATCGGCAACATCAGGCGCATCAAGGTCTTTTATAAGATTAAGCGTCAAGAGCTTTTCGATGTTGATACCGTGCATCTCGGCCGCCGCATGGTTTGCTTCTAAAATATCGCCTGCTTTTTCACCCTCGGTTTCCAATATGAAAATAGCGTCTCCGGCGCTTTCAAACAGCGTTCGATACCTGTTTTCACTTTCCTGTATGTTGAGCATCGTCTGCTTCAGCGAATCTGACATCCCATTGAAAGAGGTGGCCAATTCTCCGAACTCATTTTTTAAGCCTTTAATTTTATAATCTAAATCACCGCGTTTTAATTTGCGTGTTGCATCCAGAAGAACGTTAATCGGTTTGGTTAATGCCCGGATAAAGAATAAACAGACCGCGGCTGCGATAAAGGGCGTTATCCCTACAAGAGCATAAAGATTTTTTTTTGAATCTGCGATGTCTTTCAGTGAAGCGGCCGTGCTTCCGGCAAGCTTGGCGTTGGCGATGTGAACCATGCCTGCAAGCTGTTGCAATACATTTTCCGAAGTCTGAAAAGCAAGGTTGTTTTCTTCACTTAACAAACCGTCCTTCTCTTTGGCATGCAAAATTTTGTTGATCGAGCCGATAAATTGATCAATATCGTAGTTTAAATTTTCAAGCCTCTCTTTCAGATGCGGTGCATGGTGGCATTGAAAACAGGCTGTGGAAACTTTTTTCATCTTTTTCAGGTTGGCAGCAAATGCGTCTCGACTTTTGGCATAACGGGTACCGATGAGGAAGAAATCGGATTGAGCATTTTTAACCTGAAATAAAAGATCTTCTCTCAGTATTTCCACCTGATGGAGCTCGATCAGACGATCAAGCTGCGATGTGGCAAATTCAATGCTGGTGATGATATACACGCCGCCCGCCAGAAAGATCAGTGTTACCAGGCATGTGATGATGATTATTTTTTTCTTCATTTTGTTACC
>CAZSON010000310.1:0-3595 GCA_964608375.1 uncultured Desulfobacter sp.
AATGGAAATCTACATGGAACTTGCCCGGCACCTGGAAAACCTGGTAATGGGTTACCCCTTTAATGAGGCGCTCCTCAAGTTGCTCCAGGAGATGTTCACGCCGGAAGAGGCTCGAATCGCACTGGCCATTCCAAACAATCTGGCGCCGTTCAAAACAGCCGATCTGGAAACTATCATCACCCGTTCCGACCTCCCCCGATCGACGGTGGAGAAAGGGCTGAAATCTCTTTCCGAGAGGCATCTGATATACAGCATGATCGATGGCAATCAACAAGAGGCCTATGCGCTCCTTCAGGTTGGCTACGGCATGCCGCAGACTTTTTTCTGGGAAGGCCGCAAAGATGATACGGCCAAACGTATGGCCAAACTGGTGCTCAATTACTTCACCGTTCCAACCACACAAAAGGTTTATGGCGGTGTGGCTACAAAAACCTATAAATACAGCCCCGCAAATATGTCGATTGACATCCCCATGCAGGGGGTCATGCCTTACGAACAGATGGAACCGATCGTCAATGCTGCAACAAAAATCGCACTGGCCCATTGCCCCTGCCGAATGTCAGCCCAAGTTCTAGGCCGGACAGATTGCCAGCACAGTTTGGAAGTCTGTTTTAAGTACAATGAATTGGCCGAGTTTTTGATCAATAAAGGGCTGGGCCGGGAAGTGTCCAAAGATGAGACCCTCCATATCCTCGGCAACTGTGAAAAAGAGGGGCTGGTCCACATGGTGGACAACGCCCAAGGCGAAATTAAACACACCTGCAACTGTTGTGGCCATTATTGTTGGAATGTTGGGATTATCCGGCGCAAAAAAATTCCGCGTGATGCCCTAATGGCTGTCTATTTCACCCGTGAGACCAACATCGAAGAATGTATCGGATGTGGCGCATGCCAGGACATTTGTCCGGTGGACGCATCGTTTGTGGTTGAAGGCCACGCTGAAGTCGACCTTGACTGGTGTATCGGTTGCGGGGTATGCGCTGTCGCCTGCCCCACCGGAGCTATTTCCCTCAAACGGCGAACAGAGGAGCAATCTCCGGAAAATTTTACCGATCTGCATCAGCGGATAAAACAGGAACGAGGTCTCGCATAACTCGTCATTACATCACTGCATCTTTTCCAGTTTATAACAGATCAATTGAATGATTTTTAGGAATGCATTGCCCTAAAGCTAATCCAATTGGGTCCAAAAAGTGCAGAAAAACTACACCAGCAGAAAAAATAGAATTGAAGAAACCATTCATGGTGTCGTTGAGATAATCACTTTTCACAGTCCTGAATCAGGTTATTTTGTTTTAAAAGTCAAATCTCCTGATCTCCCCAATCAGCAAATAACTGTTACCACTCACCATGCAAGCATATTTCCTGGAGCAACAATGGAGTTTCAGGGCCATTGGGACAGCCATCCTTTATATGGAAGGCAGTTCAAAGCGGTGGAAGCCACCCTAGAAAAACCAGCATCTGCGGCAGCTATAGAAAAATATCTCAGCTCTGGATTAATCGAGAATGTCGGTCCAAAAAGGGCACGGACAATTGTAAAGTTTTTTGGTGCTGAAACACTCACAATTTTAAATGAGCAACCCGAAAGACTCATTGAAATTCATGGTATTGGCAAAAAAATATCAAATGCAATTGTGAAATCCTGGGATAAGCACCGGATGATTCAAAGGGTGATGACGTTTCTGTTTGATCATGGCATCAGTACCCTGTTTGCCACTCGAATTTACAAGGAATATGGCGATAGGGCGATTCATATTGTGTCAGAAAATCCATATATTCTAGCCAGAGACTTTTATGGAATCGGATTTATTTCCGCAGATAGAGTAGCACTGAGCATAGGCATTGAACATGACAGCCCTAAAAGAATCAAAGCCGCAATATACGATATACTATCTTCCAGCCATGAAAATGGTCATTGTTATCTGACAGAATCGCAAATAATCGAGGAAGTGCAAATAAAAATAGAATTGGATATCAGCGATAAAATTGCCGGATTATTGCGAGATTTGGAAAAAGCCGGCCAATTAAAGGTCAGAAATTTAAACATATCCAATGAAGTAAATTCAAAATGTTATTACTCCAAAACGCTATATTATGATGAAAATTTTGTTGCCCAGAGAATAAAAGCAATTGGGCCAACGCCGATAACGCCTCATAAAGATATCGTAAAAGTCCCCAGATTAATCGAACAAATATGTAAGGGAATCGCCATTAACCTGAGCGAGGAACAAAGAAATGCAATAGAAGGTATTGTCTGCAACAATTTTTCGATCCTGACAGGTGGCCCTGGCTGTGGAAAAACCACTACCTTATTTGTTCTGGTAAAGCTGTTGGAAAAGATGAATCTGAAAGTCATGCTTGCTGCACCCACCGGCAGAGCAGCTCAAAGAATGACTGAGATTATCGGCAAAAAATCAAAGACCATTCACAGACTACTCGAATGGCGTTGGGAGGGCTTCAAAAAAAATCAAGACAATCAACTGAAAGCCGATTTTTTAATAATTGATGAATGTTCAATGCTGGATATAAGCCTGACGGCGGCATTGCTTAAGGCCATACCAACTAAATGCCAAATACTTTTTATCGGTGATCCGGATCAATTGCCATCTATGGGGGCAGGAAATGTATTAAAAGACTTAATTTCCTCAGGCGCTGTTTTTTGCTGCAGACTTAAAAAGATATTTAGACAGGCGAGAAAATCCATGCTTGTCCAATATGCCCATCAAATAAATAATGGCGATTATCCGCCTGTAAAATCACCATTTGAAAAACCTGAACTTTTTGCAAACAAAATTGATTGCCTCTTTATCGATTCAGAAGTTGCGACTATGAAGCAGGTCAATTTTATTAATAAAGTTAAAAATTTTTTTGACACAGAGATTAAAGATCATAATCTTTCAGCCATCCCCAATTATAATTCTTTTCTAACTAAATTCCAAAATCAAACAACAATTCCGAAAGAATTTGAACATATCGACTTAATCGAAATCCTTAAGGCTAAAAGTGAAGTGGAAGAGTTGAAAGCTGTTTTAAAAACCATCCACCCTTTTTCATCTCTATGCTACAATAAAACGGCCACAGATATGATCAAACATCTTTACGAAAAGTCAATTCCAAAAAATTTCGGAAAAAATTGCGAAATTCAGTTATTATCACCGATGACAAAGGGTACTCTGGGGACGGTAAAATTGAATATGTTAATCCAAAATTTTTTGAACCCTAAAAGAGAAGAGAAAAAGCAAATTATTATTGGGGAAAAGATATTTCGGGAAGGAGATCGTGTTATACATTGTCGAAATAATTATGAGTTAGGTGTTTTTAATGGTGACATAGGTGAAATTCGTGAAATTAATGTAGAGGAAATGACATGCAAGATATATTTTCCAATCGATGACAAAACGGTTTCATATAAACAGGCAGACATTTTTGAAATAGATTTGGCGTATGCAATTACAATTCATAAATCTCAAGGAAGTGAGTTTGACGCCGTCATTATACCCTTATTTACTCAACATTTTAAAATGCTTTACCGCAATCTAATTTATACCGGCCTGACACGCGCAAAAAAATTGGCAGTCATCGTAGGGGGCAGAAA
>CAZSON010000311.1:0-3586 GCA_964608375.1 uncultured Desulfobacter sp.
GTCAAACGGATGCTATCGCGCTTTGAAGAACGGTTTTCGTTTTTCCATGAATGCCTGCCGCCCCTCCTTGTAGTCGTCGCTTTCATAGCAGGTGTTGATAACCCTGTTGCACATTTCAAGATCCCTCGATTCAGGATCTTTTAATATTTCGCCTATTACAATTTTAGCCGCACGAATCGTTAGCGGTGCATTGCCTGCAATATTTTCCACGTATCTGTTTACATATTCGTCTAAGGATTCCTGAGGCACGACCCGGTTTACAAGACCCATATCGCATGCTTCTCCAGCACTGAATTTTCGAGCTGTGTACAAAATCTCCTTGGCGTAAGCCGCACCCACGAGATCAACCAGCTGGCGTAACAGATCGTATCCATAGCCCAGACCGAGTTTTGCCGCAGGGATGGAAAATTCGGCCTCTTCCGATGCAATTCTAAGGTCACAGAAAAGTGCCATGGCGAGCCCGCCACCGAAACAATAGCCATCTATCTTCGCCACTGTTGGCTTTTCCGTCGTCGAAAGTGCGGTATATGCCGCTTTAACGTTGGTATTGTAATTTTTTATGGCTTCTTTTGTTCCCCGTTGCTTTTCAAATTGAGAAATATCGGCGCCGGCGGAAAATGCTTTACCGCCGGCACCGCTTACTACAATAACGCGCACATCATCATTGCGGGAGTAATCTTCAACGACTGTTCGTATCCCTTGCCACATCTCATACGAGATGGCATTAAATTTTTCCGGTCGGTTAAGGACCAGATGGCCGATACCGGATATTTTGGAAGCAAGTATCTGGGAGGTTAAAGATGAGGGTTGCATATGCCTTTGTTCGGAAGTCTATGTTTTGTAGCTGAATATTTGATAAGAATTTTCTTTATGGGTGGAATCCGGTTATTATGATCCCATTACCGTATGGCGGATAAATTGTCAATGACAGAGTATCAAATTTTCATTCTTGACAAATTGCATGGTAAAAGCCGATAAGATTTGTATAATTTGCAAAAGGGAAAAATAATGAAAAAAATAAATACTGACCTTCACATGTGAAGCAAAACGGTATCGAACATGATCAAAAGCCAATCCGCATTAAAATTCCAGCCTAGATGCATGGCCACAACCCTGAGCACCGTACCGTTTCGGGATCCGCATCTGGCCTGCCGTACCATGCTGGAATATTTTTCGGAAGCGCCCTGTGTGCCCAAGCTGAGCCTTTCGCTTCGTCGATATATCGACGGCATGCCATGCCTGGTGATAGATCCTGAAAAAAGACGTATTACCTACGATTTATCGATGCAAAACCAACTTCAGACTTTTTATGAGCGATATATGGCCGATGATCTTGAATACTTTGCCATTCGTACAAAGTATGCTCCCGGTTTTTATGCTTTTCTCGACATTCTGGAATCGGCACCACCGGCCGATCTGAAAATGATTCATATCGGCCTTCCGGGACCCCTCACATGGGGACTATCCCTGATCGACCATGAAACCGGAAAACCCGCATGGTATGATCCGACCATGAGGGAGGTATTAATAATTACCCTGACGGTAAAAGCCAGATGGCAGAAAAAGAAAATAGAGGAGGTGCTTCCTGATACCCCGGTTGTTGTCAGTTTTGGCGAGCCTCTATTGAGCTTCATTGACTCGCCTTTCGGGAGCGTGTCCGTTGAAGAGGTTACCGACACTTTTGACGAACTGTTTAATGGTATCGATTGCGCGGGTGAGGTCCATTGCTGCTCGAATATGGATTGGGCAAAGCTGATGAAGACCCGAACAAATGTAATAAATTTTGATGCCTATCAGTTCGCCGACAAAATAGCGCTCTACCCTGCCGAATTGAGTGCGTTTATCAACCGTGGCGGTATGCTGGCCTGGGGAATTGTACCGGTTAGCCCTGAAACATTGGCTACCGAAGATTACAACAATTTACTCAATAAATTGGAGACCGGAGTCGATCGGCTGGTAAAGGGAGGTTTAGACCGGCGCTTATTGTTGGAGCAGAGTTTTATCACTCCCTGCTGCGATGCCGGGACCCTGACTCCGGACATGACAAAGAGGGCCTGGGGTCTGACCAAGCAGATTGCTGGTACGTTGAAAAAAAGGTATCTCGGAGATTAAAGAGGAATTAAAACGACGCATGAATGCAGATCTTTTCGATCTGAGTGGCCGGGTGGCCGTTGTCACCGGCGGCTCAAGCGGTATCGGAAAAGCCATGGCAGCCGGTCTTTCTCACTATGGCGCAAAGGTAGTCATCACCAGCCGTAACACCGAAAAATGTGACGCTGCCGCAAAAGAATTGAAACAGACCAAGGCACAGGTGTTATCTCTTCCGGTCGATGTATCCCAACCGGACCAGGTAACAGCCATGGTTGAACGCACCGTTAACCAATGGGGACGTCTGGATATCCTGATCAACAGTTCAGGTATCTATAAGGGTTCTCCGGCAATGGAAATGACAGCAAAGGAGTGGCGAAAAGTGATGGCCGTTGACCTCGATGGCGCCTTCTATTGTTGCCAGGCAGCCGGCAAAGCGATGACTGAGACGGGCCAGGGCTCTATCATCAATATTACATCCCTTTCAGGCCTGCTTGGCTACGCCAATGAAACAGCTTACTGCGCAGCCAAAGGAGGGCTCACCATGTTAACACGTGCTTTGGCAGTGGAGTGGGCCGGACTCAAAATACGCGTAAACGCCATTGCACCAACCTGGTTTTATTCACCTCTAAGCGCCCGCATTCTTGACGATCCTGAAAAACTCGCAGACAAGTTGCGTTATATCCCACTGAATCGTGTGGGCCATGGAGACGATATCGCAGGCGCTGCGGTTTTTCTCGCATCAGATGCCTCAAAGTTCGTCACAGGGCAGATTCTAGGGGTAGATGGCGGGAAATTTGCTATGCTGGGAGAGGGGTAATGGTGAAAAGGGCGATCGCTGGCATCTTTTTTTGAAACAGAAGGAGGAAATCATGGAATTGGCGCAAATTTATGAAAAAGGAGAAGCGATCCTTAGAGCAATGGATATCGGTTTTCTGCTCGACGGCGTTGAAACAGAGTTTGTCATGGTCAACAACCGGCGCATTCTAGATGGCTTCACATTGAGTCAGCGATGCATAGATGGCGTGGAGCCTACCACCGCCTGCCGCGTACTGGGGGTGGACCTGTCAACCCCCCTGATCATGTCGGCGATGACAATGCCGATCCCTGCCATTGCGAACGGCGGTCTCATGAAGGTCGCCGAAGGGCTCAAGGCCGCTGGAAGCCTCATGTGGGTCGGTACCCCCATTCCCCAAAATCTAAAGGAATTGGCCGCAACCGGTGTACCGCTGGCTGCAAATGCCAAACCTTTCAAGGATCGAAAAAAAATGTTTGAAACCCTGAACAATTTACAGTCCTCGGGGGTTCAATGGATCGGAGTGGAGATTGATGCAGGTCAGGGCACCAAAATCAAAGACAGACAAATGGCAAAAGACTGCTTCCCCTTATCTTTAAAAGAGTTAAAAGAGATCAGAAAAGCCGTTTCCCTCCCCCTTATATTCAAAGGTGTTTTAAGCCGGGTTGACGCAAAAAAGTCGATTGAAGCCGGAGCCGATGG
>CAZSON010000312.1:0-2270 GCA_964608375.1 uncultured Desulfobacter sp.
ATGTTTGGTTTACTAAAATCGGAGAATCTACCCAACATCAGAGAATTCCCCCTTGAGGTTTACTCGATTAAGTTTTCGTTGGATAGATTGATTCTAGGTGTCGACAACATTCGTTACGATGTTCATCTAAGCCCCGGTTTTTGCATGGCCGGCAAAAAAGTTGTAACCCAACTTTTTGCCAGATATTCCGATGTTGAAAAAATACCGGGGATGAACAGTCCCGCAAAGTGGAATAGAGAAAGAGAAGAGTTTAAACTTCTTTGCCGTCATATCCTGGTTGAGGCTGTTAACCAGGCGAAGTTAAAGGCAGAGATTGAGATCGATTTCCTGGCTCAAACTGCAGTGATCAAGTGGTTGATAGATGAAGTGCGAAATCAATATGAAACAATGGTGGAAAGTCTCAAAAATAACTTAAGAAAATGCGAGCTGTCATACCACCAGGATCTGCGGGAGATCATAAGACTTAAAGAAGAGCTTTCCGGTGTACAAAAAAGAAAAAAATCTATTTTGCTCAATGTGGGCAAAGATCTATTTCGCTATTTCATTGATGTGCAATTTAGTGATTTAAAGGATATGCGTGAGGCAAATTTCGGGGCCCAGGCCGCCCTGCCTCGAGACGTGTTTTTCAATCCGCTTCTCCATTTGGAAAATCTCGGCGATGATCTATTTATGACTGAAGAATATGTGCTGCTGGGCCATCGTTTCGAGGATCTGAATGCATACAATTCGTTAATACTGTTAATCAAAACACTCCTCGGCGAGATCGGCATGATGCATCGCTCGGAACAGGACCTCGCAGGAGAGCCGGTGCCCATTTTATACGAAAAAGAGGAGGTCCTGGAAAAGGAACAGAAGGACAACCTCGACCGGGAGATAGATGCCTGGATAAAAGATGCGGGTAACATCGATATTTTGTTTAACTATTTTCAATCGAAGGATCGATACAAAAGGTTGAAAAAACAAAAAGGAGCCGAACAAGATCTTACCCATCTCAAGAAACAGGTCGGAGATCAAAGGCAACTGTTGAAATTTTTCTATGAGAAGTTTCAAAAAAGAGGAATTCTAAAGAACATTGTCGCTTCTTACGAAATGCGGCCTGTTTATCAGAATTATTGTCCGCCTTTGTCCCCGCATCAGATCTTACAATTTCTGATTGCACGCAGAGAAAGAAGGCAGATAATTGGCCGAATTAGACGATTGAAGGGGTTCTACGGAAAGTCTTTCTCTCTGACGCCCCTTCGTAAGAGTATCAAAAGGATCAAAAAAATTGGGAAAAAGAAAAAAGAGGAGTATCTGATCCAATATCTCAAAGACTTTTGTCGATATCACAAGGATCTTGGAAATTTTAATATGCTCAAAGAAGGTATGGAACGCGTGAACCTATTATCAGAAGAAAAAATAATCAATCTCTCCCGGGCAAATCGCGTTCTGTATGAGTTTTTATTACCCCACGAACAGGCGCCGGAAGAAAAGCCGATAATCAATCACGTGATCATTAAAGCGGATGTCAGAGGTTCTACCGACCTGACCCACCAAATGGAAAAAAAAGGATTGACGCCTGCTTCATATTTTAGCCTTAACTTTTTTGAACCGATTACAAACATATTATACGAATACGGTGCCAACAAGGTGTTTATTGAAGGGGACGCGGTTATCCTCTCAATCTTTGAGCATAAGGATACACCGGAACAGTGGTACAGTGTTGCTCGCGCCTGTGGCCTTGCAATCCAAATGCTTTTTATCGTAAAGCGTTACAATATCAAAAATCAAAAGTTCCTTCTCCCGAAACTCGAATTGGGAATCGGCATAACCTATTTTAATAATGCACCCACCTTTCTTTTTGATGGAGACAACCGGATTATAATTTCACCGGCCGTCAATTTGGCAGACCGGTTGGCCGGATGCGCCATGTCGGCTCGAAAACTTCTCGCAGACGCGAATAAACCATTTAATCTGTATGTGTTTCAGACAGCTTCAGACAAAGATGTAGCCGCTACAATTGACGATTTATCTCTTCGGTACAATCTCGATGGCATCGAGCTTAGTGAAGTCGGTTTTAAAAAATTGTCACAGGAAATTGAGTTAAAGGCCGTGAGCTGTTCCATCCCGGATTTACAAAAAGAAAAAATTATGATTTATACCGGAAAATTTCCTACCTTAACCGGAAAATTCAAACGCCTTATAATCCGTGAAGATCAAATACTAAAAGTAGCTCCCGAAGATCTTAGGGTCCTGCGGCCAACATCCCGGAAATATTACGAGGTATGCAC
>CAZSON010000312.1:2370-3562 GCA_964608375.1 uncultured Desulfobacter sp.
CTGTGACCGATAAATTCTCGTTGTGGACTGAAAAAACGCAGTTGCGTGGCGCGAATATCTGGCAGGCGATCGTCATCCCTGACCTTGATGGACCGGATTTCAAGGGCCCTGGACCGGTTGGGCCGCCATACACTCAAAATGATTTCAACCGCCTGGCCGCATGGGGCGCCAACTATGTGAATATCTCACACCCGGGCCTATTCACGAAAACCCCGCCCTATACCCTGAACCCGGATATCCAGGCCTATCTGGACATTCTACTCACCAAGATAGCCAATGCAGACATGTTTGCTGTTATCTCTTTTCGTACCGGGCCTGGGCGGGCCGAATTCAGTCTCTGTTGCGATATGGATCAGGATAACGAAAAGTATTTCAATGATTCCATGTGGCGAAGCCGGGCAGCACAGAATGCCTGGGTGGCGATGTGGCGCTACACGGCAAACCGCTACCGCGAAAACCCGATTGTTGTTGGATACGATCTGATGGTAGAACCCAACTCAAACGATGTTGGGAGCGACGCTCGAAACCCGCTCGATATCTGGGATCCGGATGAATTTTACAACAGATACGGGGGTACTTTGCTCGACTGGAATCAGCTTTACCCCCGGATCACCAGTGCGATCCGTCAGGTCGATGCTAAAACCCCCATCCTGATCGGCGGGATGTCGTACAGCGCTGTCGCGTGGATGCCCTATCTTAAGCCGACCGGTGACCAACGTACGGTCTATATGGTGCATCAATATGAACCCCAGGACAATTACACCCATCAGAACCCACCCCTCACAAACACCTACCCGGGCCTGTTTGATATTGACGGGGACGGCGTAGACGACCAATTTAACCGTGCCTGGCTGAATAACCTGCTCTCAACAGTGGATACGTTTTCGGTAACCCATCGGGTGCAGATAGCGGTAAATGAGTTTGGTTTGATCCGCTGGGAGCCGGGGGCGGCCCGATATATGGATGACCTGATAAGCCTGTTCGAGCAGCGGGGCATGAACCATGCCTTGTGGGAATGGCAAACATCGTGGGCGCCGTTCGCTGCGGAGGTGCACGATTTTAACTTTCGTTTCGGTTCAGACCCGAACAACCGTAGCGACGTCAAATCAAGCGCTCTGATCAAAGTCATTAAAAAATATTGGAGTCGCAACACCATACGTCCGTCAAATACAATTTTTGCTCAACCCTAGTT
>CAZSON010000313.1:0-3557 GCA_964608375.1 uncultured Desulfobacter sp.
TTTTTTCACCGGCACCCCACAACGATGGCAGAATTTGGACTGGGATTGCTTTTTAGGTCCTGCATTAATCGGCTTGCGAATATTAGACGAAGGACGGCGGGAGACAATCTGCCAGACCAGGACGACAATTATGATAAGACCACCGGTAACCATAGCGACCATGGGCCAGTTAATGCCGGTAGCTGCGGTTGACGTGGCGGGTAACCCGGGTGCCTGAATGCCGGTATTTGAGGGCGGCAGTTTTTCAGCCGATAGTTGAGAAGTGTTCATGTTGTAATCCACATGGAGTGAAAAGGGTTGTCCGGACGGGACAGTTTGCGGGGAGAATATGTGGTAATCGAATCCATCCCCGCCCTTTGAGACATTTCCGGCCGCAGGCTCGGTTTTAAGGTAACTGGATGCGATTGGCCGCTGCACCTTTAGTTGAAATTGATTAACAGCTATATCAGCCAGCCAGGTATAGTCGAATGACCGCTGGTTGTTGTTGACCTTGTACGGAAGATAGTACTCCACCCTGAAACGCAGATCCGATGTGATGAACGTCAGTGTACCGGAGGGATTCGTGCTGGAAAAGATATCATTCTTCATCGTGTCATCACTTGGGTCTATGCGCGCAACTGCATTAAGCTGGGCGGTTTTGGGTAATGGAAGGGTGACGGAGGCGGGGAACCCGGTGTCGCGCGTCAGTGTACCGGTCAACAAAACCAGGACGGATGCTTTATCATAGTCTGGCCAAATCTCAATAACAAGCGAGTCGAGAACGGTTACCGGGCGTTGCGCCAAGCCGTTGGCCATCGGCGGCATGAAGATAAAAAAAATTAGTGAAAAAAATAAGTTGCGTTTCATTGTCCCTATTTTTTGGTTTTAGAAAATGATTTTTCCCCGTTGAAGCGCGATACGGAGATTAGGAGCCAAATTTTCGATCGATCTCAGACTGAATTTCTGATGCGGTTGCTCCCTGATTGTGCATTCGAGACGCTAACAGCGCCTCATCCATGCAGATCCCTCATGTGGCTGCGTGATTTCCGACATAACAGCTCAGTAGATTTTTATGACCAAAATTTTCCCGGCATCGGCAATAACAGTAAAGACGATCGAGTACCTCCGGTATTGCTCGGGCGACCTCATAGGCTCTCCGTGTTTTTCCTGAAAAACTTTGCGGCGATAGCGTCGATCTTTTTTCCCGAAGATCGACGTTCTCTTTTTTTGGTTTTGCATTCTCAAAAGATCGATTTTGAGGTTTTTCCTTCTGGTAGAGAAAATAGACCCCGGAAATCAGCAGCACAACACCCACAGCCAAAGCGATTAAAGGATAATTAGATCTCTTTTTCGGTTTTGGCGCGGTTTGCACAGGTTTAGTAGTATGTTTTTTTGAGCGCTGTTTGTTTTTCTTTCCCATTATAAAGTTCCTTTTTTTGTTTTGTATAGTTAAAAATTAAAAAACTTTGCATCACTTATACTCGGAAGAGATGGATTGTTCAATAATATATTTGTGCAATTTCAATGCCGGGCTTGGCTCAAATCGAAGCTTAATGATAGTCGCCACCTGATGCTGATTGGCGGTGGCGCCATCCCAGACAGCCAATCCAAAGGAATAGTTGTTTTCGGACGGATCGAGCTGCACATCCCTTTTGTCGTTTGTTTTCAAAGCTCGACTGAGTTCAAGGACCCAAAATCCGTCGGACCAGGATGCGCGGCCGCTGATGTCGGCAGAACTTCCTTCTTCGGGTGGGCCGAGTAGATAAAGGGGTAAAACTTTTTTCACCGGTTCTCCACTTTCAGATGATTGAAACGGCAAACGTTGTCCCTCAACCATTTGAAATCGGGGAACCGTCTGCTTTCCCTCTGTCTCTTTAACGTTGAGAAAAAGCGGAATTCCACCCACGGTTTCAGGCATTCGCGCTCCGGAGTTGTCGCTCCCATGGGCAGCTGAGAGCGACGGGTGCGCTGATCGAAAAGGGGGTGTTGAGCTTCCGGGTGGAATGAATTCTACCCGGTTGTCCAGGAAACCATCCCCGGGACGTCCTCCCTTTTTAGAGACAAAAGCGTTCCAATACCACTCATCCACCAACGCATCCTCCTGACCGGTGGCCATACGTGGGAATTTTTGAAACCGGCCGGTGCTATGGCACAGGACGGCGCAACCCCCGAGCCCAAAGTCATTCACCTTTGCCGTTGCCTGCCAGTGGAGTGCAAGGGCATCGGGCCAGTCCGTTTTGGCCTGCCACATTCCGTTGCTGAACAGCCATTGACCCATCCGATCATGGCGGGTTTTGTCGGGCCACCGGAACACAAAATAAATCCGGGTGTCGCTGTAGACTGCCTTTGCATAGACTTCTGTTCCTGGTCGAGGCGGGCCGTCATGAATAAACCATGTGGGCACTTTTATTTCTAAAGCGATGCCCCAGATGTCATCTGTGTCCCTTCCGTCGATGTCAGGGGCTTTTTTCCCTTCCATATAGGCGGCAGTGAGAGTGGGTGGCAAATCTTCTCCGGCGTAATCCGCGTGGCGGTTGGCTTTATGGCAGTTCAGGCATACCCGATCTGACCGGGTTTCAAGAGTATTGGCTCGGGCCAACATGGCGCCGTCCCTGGCTCTGCCACCGGCCATGAGGCCTGCATAAAATTCTCCCGGTCCGTGACAGTTTTCACAGGTAACCCGGTCCTCGAGGTACTGGCCGGTACGTGGATTGAATCCTGTGGTATGGCAATTAAGGCATCGTGATTCGTCCAACTCAAGCCCGCTTTTACGTAACTCCTTCAGCTTGTTTCGCACTTTTTCAAGGGATTGAAATTTGAGGTTTCGCCAGCGTTCCACGTGTCTTGGGTGGGAGCTTAAATGGCAACGAAGACAGAGGTTCGAGCCGGTGAAACCGATCCTTTCTCCGGATGCGCTGAATTGAAAAAGATCAAGGGCGGAGGTTTCAGTTCCACGGGCCTTCAAATAGTCATATAGTGGCCTTTTGGGGATACGCAACGTGGAGTGGGCCCTTTGCTCTTCTGTGGCCCTGCCCACACCGCCGTGGCAGACCGTGCAACCGTATTGCGCGAACGGAAAACGATCTATTTCCGGATGTTTTTTTTCAAGCTGTTTCAGATCGATATGGCAGGTAGTGCACCTGTCAGCCTGAGTGCCGCCTTTTAATAGTATCTGCCTGATTTTATAACGGGGTCGGTTGAGGTAGCGCAACCGTTTCTGTAAGTTTTTGCGTTCAGTTCCATCTGCACCAGAAAGCGCCTTAATTACAGTTTCCCTCTCTTTTTTAAAAAACGCCTTCTGATGGCTCATCCACTCAGGATTCATCTCCTTTGAAAGGATAAAACCCAAGGTCACCAGAAGCGCAATAACAAGGAGGGTGAATATAAAATAAAGATGTCGAGCCACTCTTTGATTTTTCCGTTTCAGATATTAAACCATGGCGTTTGTAGGATATACTTTACATTAAAGAGAAGACGGAGCAAAACTTTGATAAAAATCGCTCCCATGGTTAAAGCCAGGAAAAAGTAAACCGAGTAACGAATTCTTCCCCAATTTTTAAATCGCCGGGGCCAAATGA
>CAZSON010000314.1:0-3553 GCA_964608375.1 uncultured Desulfobacter sp.
GAAGCGGCAAGGGGCCGAAATGATTAGTTTTGCAGACCGAATCCAAACTCTGGGCACTGAGAATGCATTTAAATTGGGTGATGATATTTTGCGATGCGAGCAGGCCGGCACAAAGGTCATCCGGTTAAATTTGGGAGAACCGGATTTTAACAGCGCTGAAAACATCAACAACGTCGCCATCGAGAATATAAAAAACGGAAACTCACACTACACCGACCCCCAGGGCATTTTGCCGCTTAGAGAGAGCATTGCACGCCAGGTCCACCAAACCCGCGGGATACAGGTAGACCCTGACCGGATTGTGGTAACAACCGGAGGAAAACCAGCCATTGCCTATACGATGATGACCTATGTTAATCCAGGCGACGAAGTGATCTACCCGAGCCCGGGCTTTCCGATCTATGAATCCTGGGTTACCTTTCTCGGCGCTGTTCCGGTCCCCTTACACCTTGAAGAGGATAAGGGGTTTCGCTTTGATGCCAGCGATTTGAAAAAGTTGATCTCCCCTAAAACCAAACTCCTTATGCTTAATTCGCCATCAAATCCGACCGGCGGCGTGCTCAGCAGAGCAGACCTTGAGGGTATTTCAGAGGTGATTAAAGAAAAGGCCGATCCGGATATTCGGATTTACTCTGATGAAATTTATGAATACATACTTTTTGACGGCCATCAACATCAGAGCATTCTTTCGATTCCCGGTATGGCTGAACATACCATCCTGGCCAGCGGCCATTCCAAGACCTATGCCATGACCGGCTGGCGGCTCGGATACGCGGTTTTACCCACTTTGGAAGAAGCGATTGTCTTTCGGCAGATGAATATCAACATCATTTCCTGCACACCCCCTTTTATCCAGGAAGCGGGTCGGGCGGCCATTGATAACAAAGAAAATCAACAGATCGTCCATGCCATGGTCACACAGTTTGAAAGCAGACGGAATATGGTGGTTGAAGGTCTCAATCAGATCAAAGGCATCCACTGCAATAAACCGGAGGGTGCGTTTTACGTGTTCCCGAACATTTCCGGGGTCTGCAAAACGCTTGGAGCTTTGTCTGCATACGAACAGCTTCCTGTTGAAAATAAGAAACGAACCAGCCCTTCCACTCTGTTTCAGATGTTTGCCCTCTACCACCACGGGGTCGCAACCCTCGACCGGCGTTCCTTTGGAAACATCGGTAGCGAAGGAAAACATTATCTGCGGCTCTCCACAGCCACGGACATGGAATCGTTGAAAGAGGGTATTCGACGAATTGAAATTGCCTCAAGGGACGTCGAGGGGTTCCGCAACTATATCAATACAGGAAAACATCTCTTTTAACATCACAGGAGAGTATGTTGAAAACGGAGCAAACGTAATGAATAAAAGCGAAATTCGAAATCTGCATCCGGCCGAGATCAGAAAATTAATCCGGCAAGGTGAATTCAGCAACTCAACAGAAGGGTGTGCCGATGGATACGCTCAGGCCAATCTCGTGATATTGCCTGAAAAAAATGCGTTCGATTTTCTTCTTTTTTGCCAGCGGAATCCCAAGCCTTGCCCGGTTCTGGAGGTTACCGAACCCGGCGATTATCTTCTGAGAGATCTGGCAGAGGGAGCGGATGTAAGGACTGACCTGCCGCGCTACAGAATATATGAGAAAGGGGAGTGTGTCGACGATGTGGAACAGATCTTAGACCTTTGGCGAGACGATCTGGTGGCCTTTATGATCGGGTGCAGTTATTCTTTTGAATCTGCGCTGCTTAAGGCAAATATCCGATTGAGGCATATCGAACTTGAAGAGATCGTATCTGTCTATATTACCAACCAGCCCTGCAAGCCGGCCGGAATATTCAAGGGACCGATGGTCACGAGCATGCGACCGATCAAGCGGGATCAACTGGTCCGGACGATTCAGATCTGCTCCAGATTCCCTGCGGTTCATGGGGCGCCGGTTCACGTGGGCGATCCCGGCAAACTTGGAATCGCCGACATAGACAAACCGGACTTCGGCTGGAAGCCTGAAATCTCAGCAGATGAAATCCCGGTATTTTGGGGATGCGGAATTACACCTCAGGCGGTGGCAATGAAGGCCAGGGTCGATTTTATGATTACTCACTACCCGGGGCACATGTTTATTACGGACAGACTTTCGGAAGAATTTGCAGTGCTGTAGTTACTTGTATGACAGAAAGATTTTAAAATGAAACCCCGGGGAGATAAAAAAAGTAAGCGAATGCAGCGGGAACAGGGCGATATCAACACCACCGCCAATAGGAAAAAATACTGGGAAAGGAACCTATCCGGCCGCGCCCGAAAAATCTTTGAAGAGGATAACAAATATTTCTTGCATCAAAGCCTGTCCACGCCCGCGCTAAATGTCCTGTCGAGGGCAGAGGGCATCCATATCGAAGACCTTGATGGAAACCGATACATCGACATGCACGGAAACGGTGTCCACAATGCAGGGTTCAATAATCCGGAAGTCATTGAGGCGGTAAAAAAGCAGCTAAATGAAGAGCTGGCCTTCTGTCCGAGGCGCTACACCAATATCCCGGCCGTCCGTCTGGCGAAGAAACTGGCGGAAATTGCCCCCGGCAGCCTGTGCAGATCGCTTTTCTGTCCCGGCGGGTCAGAGGCCATCGAGATGGCGATCATGCTCGCAAGGCTTGTTACCGGGAATTATAAAACCATTTCATATTGGGATTCCTATCATGGCACCGGGTTTGGAGCGGCCGGCATAAGCGGAGAGGAGCTTTTCCATGGGGGCCTGGGACCGATGCTGCCGGGCGCGTTTCATGTTGAGTTCCCTAACTATTACCGCAATCCCTGGGGGTTTACCGATCCAGAGGATGTAGATGCTGAATCTATTCGACAGATAGAGCTTATTTTAATGCGGGAGCCTGAGATGGCGGCTGTTATCGCAGAGCCGATTTCAGCCAAACCGGTAATACCTTCCAAAACGTATTGGGAAAAGGTTAAAAAGCTATGCGAACAATACGACGCCCTGTTGATCTTTGACGAGATCATCGAAGGCTTTGGTCGAACCGGAAAGATGTTTGCATCCGAGCACTATCTGGTGCCCGATATTCTCGTGCTCGGAAAATCTCTGGGCGGTGGCGTGCTCCCCTTTGCCGGTATGGTTACCAAAGACAGCTACAACAATTGCCGGCATCGAGCGATCGGTCATTATACCCATGAGAAAAACCCTCTATGTGCAAGTGCGGCTTTAGCAGAAATCGCCTATATCGAAAAGAATAAACTGAATAAACATGCAGCCCGAATAGGTGAATATGCGCTTGAACGCCTGAATGAAATGAAACCAAGATATCGGCTGATCGGGGAGGTAAAAGGGATAGGATTGCATCTCGGGATCGATCTTGTCAAAGATCAAACGACAAAAAAAAGAGCGGTGGATGAGGCGGAGATTATCATGTATAAATGCATGGAAAAGGGCCTGGCTTTTAAGATCATAGAGGGAAATGTGATTACCCTGCGGCCCGCCTTGACCATCGCCCAAAAAGAAATGGACCGGGCCATCGATATTCTGGATGATGCCATCGGAGAAGTTGAAGC
>CAZSON010000315.1:0-3539 GCA_964608375.1 uncultured Desulfobacter sp.
CATATTACTTCACGATTTTGAATGAGAAATCTTTCTGGGCTGTACTTTTTTTTAGTTTGTCGTGTAGGATGGCCCGAAAAACATACATCCCCGGTGGTAGTTTTCCGACGTTGAGGGAATTTGTCGCATATAGATCAAAAATTGGCGCACGGCCGCTGTGTCGAAAATTTAAGGCACCTTCTTTGTTCAATAACACACGGCCGACTGCATCTAAAACGATCATGTCCTGGGTGTACCAGATTTCGTAATTTCCCTGTACGCGGTTTGTGAAAATATTCTCTGGTTCATAATAGATAAAAAACCTCGAGCCGGTTTTTACTTCTGGTTTGGAAAGCGGAACATAGGAACCGTACGTAACAATATTCGAGCAGGCAGTAAAATTTCGAAAGCCCAATTTTCCCTCGTTTTGTATATCAATAATTTTATTTTTAAGCTGGAAAATAATATCTTTCTCTTGCCCAGCACTTGAAAATACTCCACTTGCTAAGATGACACCCATAATGAAAACGAAAATCCATTTTCTAGTCATAATATCCTCCGTGTGTATCATAAAAAATATAAAACCCCCTAGCGATGCAGCGATTATGAGATACTTTTAACCAATTCATAGCTTCCAATCAACAATGAAAAATCAGGTAACCAGGAAGAGCTGTGACCCGTTTTATAAGATCATCTTTTTATATGGGTTACCGATTATTATCGATATCGCAATGTACCACAGGTTTCCTATCCATTTTAAAAACGGATGTTTTCCATATATACCTTCAAAATTTCCCGTTCGTAAAAGCCTGAGATATTACCCATGCGATCTAGTCAGATCAGCGTAATGAATGCGGTATAAATCTTTCGTGTTGAAGCTGGTCCAAAAGTTGTGATATCAAAATCCAAGAATCTATTGTAAAGCGATTTTTAGCTGCTCGATCCAGTCGAATCAATGTTAGGCGGGTGCAACGTGACTGTTACAAACTCTCATCCATCGACCGATACGAGCACGGCCAAGGCTCATTGGGAAAAGGTCGCTACCTGTTACTCGGCCACTGATAGATTCTTCCCGGCCTGCGGGTTGTTCGACCTGACCGAGGGGATTTATCACGGTAATCCAAAGACGTCTTATGAACAGGCCGAGGCTAACCAGCTCGACTACCTGTTGGACCAGGTTCGATGCGAGCCAGGCCGACGCATACTGGACATCGGTTGTGGGTACGGGACGCTTTTGGAGCGAATCCAACAGCGTGCTGCCAAAGGAGTCGGGATCACCATCTCTGCCGAACAGGTGAGGTGCTGCCGTAAAAAAAATCTCGACATCCACCTCCTCAACTACCGCGCGATACCAATTGATTGGGACCGGACATTCGACGGGGTGATCGCCAACGGGTCGATAGAACACTTTGTTCAGCCGGCCGATGCCGCTGCCGGAAGGACGGACGACATTTACCATCACCTGTTCGCCAAGGTCCACCGCCTGCTTGACCCCAATTCGACGGAGCGCTGGTTCACCACGACGACGATTCACTTCGTTCGAAAGCCAGTGGACCCGCTTGACCTATTGAGAAACCCCTTTACCTTCCGATGGGGTTCTGACAATTTTCATTGGGCCGTTCTGGAACGGGGCTGGGGCGGCTATTATCCGGAGGTCGGCCAGTTGCGCCGGTGCGCGAAAGGGTATTTCGACTTGACCGAGGAAGTTGATGGGACCGAAGATTACCGGCTGACCTCTGAAGAATGGGTACGGAGGCTGCGCCAGGCTATGCTATCCTTGCGGGGGGTGAAGATCGCGTTCCGGTCTTTGCCGGTTTTGGTGCGATCCCCGCTGCAGTTCTTGACACTGCTCCTGAACCTTTTACTCAGCGAGTCATGGAACTGGCAATTCCGGCAGCCCAACGCGCCAACGCAACTGTTACGACAGACATGGGCGTATCGGGATCGGATCTGAAGAGGGGGAGGCATCTGAGCGGGACTTCGATTTGACATTAATCATCCGAATCAGATAAGGTGCATGTATCCATTTCGTATCTGAAAATATTTTGGCAGGATTGATAATCGAACAAATCTCAATGTATCTGTATATGGCTGATATTTGGTTCTCTGCCAGACCATACGTTGATCTGAGCTCAGACTAATCTTGATGATGGAAAAACCCGCTAACATTTTCCCGTCATCCTTATTATAGAAAATAGATAGCTAATTTCTGTGCCCTTTAAAAAAAAACAAAAGGAGACAAAAATGGAAATATTTGCACTCAATTCAAGCCCTCGGAGTGGAGAGCATAGTAAAACCGAAATGATGCTCAATTGTCTCGTTGAGGGCATGCGCGATGCCAACGCCAGGGTCGAGATTGTGAATCTTCGCGAAAAAACCGTTAAAAATTGTATAGGTTGTTTCACTTGCTGGACCAAAACCCCTGGCAGGTGTATTCATAAAGATGAAATGACAAAAGAATTATTCCCAAAATGGCTAAAATCAGATGTGGTGGTCTATGCGACACCACTTTATCATTATACGCTAAACGCCAAGATGAAAGCCTTTATTGAACGTACCCTCCCAGTCCTTGAACCGTTCTTTGAGAAACACGATAACCGGACCGTCCATCCCATACGACAAGCGCTTCCTGATGCTGTAGTGCTCTCCGTAGCTGGCTTCATGGAAATGTCAGTCTTTGATCAGCTCTCTCATTATGTCAAGTTTTTATTTGGCCGAAATATGAGACTGTTAGCTGAAATATATCGGCCGGCCGCTGAGGCATTATCCGGAATTAAAGATAAAAAACAGGACGTATTCGAAGCAACTTTCCAAGCAGGACGAGAATTGGTAAACTCCAGAAGTGTATCCACCGAAACATTAGATCGAATCCAGCAACCAATCACTGATTTTCAAACTTTTGCCCAAATCGGTAATGTGTATTGGAAAACCTGTATTGCTGAAGGTGTAACACCGAAAGAATTTAAGGAGAAAAAAATGATTCCTCGGCCGGATTCCCTTGAAAGCTTTATGTTGCTTTTCCCCTATGGTATAAACTCTGGAGTGGTCGCTGATCGAAAGGTATATATACAATTCATATTTTCTGGCGAAGTGGCTGATTCATGCCATTTCATTATACAAAACGGCCATGTTAATGTAAAAGAGGGCAACAAGAAAAATCCAGACATTACTATTGAAACACCGTTCGAAATATGGATGGATATAATGACTGGCAAAGCTGATGGACAACAGATGTTTATGGAACAAAAATACAAAGTAAATGGTGATCTACCATTAATGATTCAATTATTCCAAAGAGAAAGCAGTGATTAGTGGTCCCTGATTTCCGAGGAATAGCGAATGCATTCCTCACGGTAAAGCTTCACTGCATGCCCATCTCTCCATTATTCAAGAATTTCAGCATATATTGATCGTACCCCTCTCGGTTAACATTAAAGGATGAACTCGTAAAAAGTCCATATTGCTCTCTAAATGACCATTTTGGGGCGTTTTGATAGGTGATACTAAATTTCAATAGTCCGATACGACGAAAATCAGATCTGAACGCTTGACATTTGTTC
>CAZSON010000316.1:0-3523 GCA_964608375.1 uncultured Desulfobacter sp.
ATGGGCTATAAAAGGGTCAGTTCGCGCATTTATTCCATATTAAACGGTCACATCATTGCAGCCATAAGGCGTGACATACTCGAAACGGAAAGCGGGTGGGTGCGAATTAAAACAAGCACTATCGAGGAATATCACCCTAACGATCTTATTAGGGCTCTGTGGTCTGTATTACCTAAAAATCGATATTCCAGCAGAGAGGATACCATGCGGGCAGCAGCCGAGCATTTGGGATTTAGGCGCTTAACAGAAAAAGCACGCATGAATATAAAAGCAGCGATGCGTGTAGCAATCCGTAGGGGGATCCTTAAAGGTGATAAGGAGGATATCTGGAGGGCAGGCTGATGGTCAGTTCAAAGATGGATTATTCAGAAGATGTTCTGGTCGAACAACCGGCAGTTGCGCTTTTTAATAAACTCGGTTGGGACACAATCGATCTGTTCCACGAGTTCGATCAGGCTGGCAAGAGCCCACTGGGGCGCAAGACAAAGACCGATGTGGTGCTAATATCGAGCCTGCGACCTGCTATTGAGAAACTCAATTTCGACATTTCTTCCGAGGCCATAGATCAGGCTGTAGAGGAGCTCACCCGCGACCGCTCCCGGATGAGCCTTGTTGCAGCGAACAGAGAGATTTATCACCTTCTAAAAAACGGCGTGCGTGTCCAGGTACCGGATATTGACGGCGGCGGGGAAAAAGTCGAAGTCGTCATATTGATCGATTGGAACAACCCTGCGAATAACGATTTTCTTCTATGCTCTCAATTCTGGGTTACCGGCGAGATGTATACCCGAAGGGCGGATCTGATCGGATTTGTCAACGGTCTTCCGCTTGTCTTTATCGAGCTCAAGGCTACCCATAGACGGCTCGAAACCGCCTATACCGGCAACCTCACCGATTACAAGGACACCATCCCCCATCTCTTCTGGTACAACGCGCTGATCATTCTGTCCAACGGAAGCCAGAGCCGAGTGGGGAGCATGACTGCCGGATGGGAGCACTTTACCGAGTGGAAAAAGGTGGGTAGTGAGACGGAAAAAGGGCGTATCTCGCTGGAGACGATGCTCCGAGGTACTTGTGAGCCCGAACATTTGCTTGAGCTAATTGAGAATTTCACACTTTTTATGGAAGTGCCGGGTGGGCTGATCAAGCTATTGGCGAAGAACCATCAATATCTCGGTGTGGACAATGCCCTCAAAGCCCTATCTGAGATCCGGCAGCGGGAAGGGCGTCTCGGTGTTTTTTGGCACACCCAGGGCAGTGGGAAAAGCATCTCCATGATCTTTTTCTCTCAGAAGGTGCTGCGAAAGGTCCCGGGCAACTGGACCTTTGTGGTCGTCACCGACCGGAAGGAACTGGATCACCAGATATACAAAAACTTCGCATCCACCGGTACAATCACTGAAGCACAGGCCCATGCCGAAAGCAGCCAACACTTACGACAATTGTTAAATGAAGACCACCGCTATATCTTTACCCTGATCCACAAGTTCCGCACCGAGACGGGGCAGGATCATCCGGTGCTCTCGACGCGGGATGATATTATCGTGATAACAGATGAGGCTCACCGCAGCCAGTACGACACATTGGCCTTGAATATGCGAACAGCCCTACCAAATGCCTCTTTTCTCGCTTTCACCGGCACGCCATTGATTGTGGGTGAAGAAAAAACCCGAGAGGTCTTCGGCGATTATATCAGCATTTACGATTTTCGACAATCTGTGGAAGACGGGGCCACGGTTCCTCTTTATTACGAAAATCGGATTCCCGAGCTGCAGCTTACCAATGAAAATCTGAATGAAGACATGGGGCAGCTGCTTGAGGAAGCGGAGCTCGACGAAGACCAGGAGAAGAAGCTCGAACGTGAGTTCGCGCGTGAATACCATCTCATAACCCGTGAGGACCGGCTTGAAACCGTAGCAAAGGATATCGTTGAACACTTTACCGGCCTGGGATTCAAAGGCAAGGCCATGGTCATTTGCATCGACAAGGCCACAGCGGTAAAAATGTATGACAAGGTGCAGAGGTCCTGGGACCTGAAACTTGACAACCTCCGTGAACAAATCGATGGGAATTCCAAAGACAGGCATGCTGAAATCGAGGCCCTGATTCATGAGATGGAAAATATTGACATGGCTGTGGTGGTTTCTCAGGGTTTGAACGAAATCCGGGAGATGGAGGAGAAAGGTCTCGACATTCGCTCACACCGAAAGCGGATTGTCGAGGAAGACCTCGAAACAAAGTTTAAGGATCCGGACGACCCCTTCCGCCTGGTTTTTGTTTGCGCCATGTGGATGACCGGTTTTGATGTACCATCCTGCTCAACACTCTATCTTGACAAGCCGATGCGCAATCACACCCTTATGCAGACCATCGCCCGTGCCAACCGGGTATATGCGGACAAGGTGAGCGGTCTTATTGTGGATTACGTGGGTGTTTTCAGAAATTTAGAAAGAGCCCTGGCGATATATGGCACCGGTATAAAGGATGGGGCGGGTGAACGGCCCGTTGAGGACAAGACAGTTCTTGTTCAGTCGCTTAACAATGCGATCCAGGAGACAATGGATCTTTGTAAAGAGAGAGGAGCCGATCTTGCGGCTATCGAGTTGGCAGAGGGTTTTGAACGGATTAGACGCCTTGATGATGCTGTGGAGGCACTCATTGTGACGGACGGTCTTAAAAGGCGCTTTCTGGATCTTGCAAACAACGTCCAGCGTCTTTACAAAGCGGTGCTTCCCGATCCGGCTGCCCGGGCGGCACAGGGCGGATGCTCGCTGATCCGAGTGCTCGCAGATAAGATTCGTGCTCTTAGCCCACCGGCTGACATCACGGATGTCATGCAGCAGGTCGAGGATCTGCTCGATACCTCAATCGACGCGGAGGGCTATGTCATCCGGGAGACGAGTGAGGCTTATGGCACAGATCATCTGGTAGACCTCAGCGGTATCGATTTTGAAGCACTGAAGGCGAAATTTGAACGAGGCCGGAGGCATACAGAGGTTGAACGCATCAAGGGTGCCATAGCCCGCCAGCTCCAGAAGATGGTTCGTTTGAACCGTACGAGAATGGATTACCTGGAGCGCTTTCAGCGGATGATCGATGACTATAACGCAGGCAGCCTTAATGTGGAAGAGTTTTTCCGTCGTCTGATGGAATTTGCCCAGAACTTGAATCAGGAAGAGCAGCGAGCGGTCGGCGAACAGCTTACGGAAGAGGAGTTGGCGGTCTTTGATCTTCTCACGAAACCAGAAATGGATCTCACCAAAAAGGAGAGAACCCAGGTGAAGAATACAGCCCGCGAACTTCTCGAGACACTCAAACATGAGAAACTGGTCATAGATTGGCGAAAGCGACAGCAAGCTCGAGCTGAAGTCCGTGTAACTATCGAAACTTTGCTCGACCGTGGCTTACCTAAAGCGTATACCCCCGAAATATACCAGAAAAAGTCGGATGCGGTTTTTCAGCACGTTTACGATTGCTATTTCGGTGCAGATAGGAGCGTATACAGCATGGCGGCTTGAGCCGC
>CAZSON010000317.1:0-3512 GCA_964608375.1 uncultured Desulfobacter sp.
TTAGTTGGGGTTTATCTTGATCAATTACCTTACCAGCCGACAAGGAAACTAATCCTTTTTGTGCTTTTACTAAACTGATTGAAAAGATAAGTTCTTTTAACATAACTCGTGAAAAAGACAAGAAAAATTATTATAAGTGGAGGTATAGCTCGAGCGCGCAGAGATCGCAGAGGGTTTTTTGTTTGTGAGCGGATTGCAGGGGGTGATTGGATTGGCAGGAAGTTATATGGGTTGATCTAAGATCCGCCTCTCAACGGCAGGGTCTTCTTGAACAATGACGTTGGTGGAATTGAAATTTTGGATTTTTCGTGTTAATTATTTTTCAAGATGTGTCATTTTGGGTCTTCACTCAGTTATAGGGTATTAAAAATCATTTTTGGAGGTTTGCCTTGAATCAAGAACACAACGAGCGGGTTGTAAAAAGTACATGTGGTTTATGCCAGGCCGGGTGCGGTGTGCGGGTACATATCGAGAACAACACCCCCAAACAGATTGAAGGAGATCCAGATAGCCCTGTAAACAAAGGAGCATTGTGTGCCAAGGGGCTGGCTTCTTTAAAATATCTCAACCATCCAGATCGCTTGAAACACCCTCTAAAGAAAAAAGAGGCTCACAACGGTGGTGAATGGGAACGGATTTCCTGGGATGCAGCACTCGATATTGTGGCGCATGAGTTGACCGAAGCCAAGACCGTTTACGGGCCGGAAAGCCTGATATTTATTCGGGGATCATTTAAGGGGGCATATGAGGGCACTTTCATGGGTCGATTTGCAAACGCATTGGGTGCCCCCAATATCGCATCCATGGCCTCGGTTTGTTATGAACCCCGAACTCTGGGTAGTGAACTCACGTGCGGCTTTAGTCCTGTTCCTGATTATAATTATCCCCCGGCTTGTACCGTCGTGTGGGGAGCGAATCTGGCGGATACACGAATCGGCGAGCACGGACAGACAATCCGGGCAGTGCAAAAGGGTTCAAAACTCATTGTGATCGACCCTCGCAAGATAAAATTGTCAGAAAAAGCCGACCTGTGGCTGCAGCCGAGGCCCGGTTCGGACCTCGCATTGGCCTTAGGGATGCTAAACGTTATCATCGAAGAATGCCTTTTTGATGAAAACTTTATTGATAACTGGACCGTTGGTTTTAATGAACTTAAAACCCATGTGCAGGATTATTCACCCGAGGTTGTTGAACAATTGACATGGGTGAAGGCAAGTGCAATCAAACAGGCTGCAGCGCTTTACGCAACCTCCGGGCCGGCAGTTATTCAGATGGGCAATGCCATAGACCACAACATGAATAATTTTCAAACCGCACGTGCCATTTCCATCTTAAGAGCCATTTCAGGCAACTTGGGTGTGCCCGGCAGCGAGATATCATGTACCCCGCCACCCATACGACTTCCGATGGGATCGCCCGAGTTGGATCTGCGGGAAATGATTTCAGATGAGCTGCGAGCCAAAAGATTGAATGCAGCAGATGGACTGCTGCCGATGCTCTTTTACTCACTTCCGGAGAGCATTGTAAAAGCCATTCTCCACGATGATCCCTATCCGGTTCGGGCAGGTTTTATTCAAGGGGGCAATATGCTGCTCACGTACACCAATGCACAAAAGACGTATCAAGCACTTAAGAAACTGGATTTTTTAATCGTTTCGGACATGTTCATGACCCCCACAGCGGCAATGGCCGATATTGTTTTACCCGCCGCCACTTACCTCGAGTTTGACAGCATCGTCGCACCCCCATACTATCCCGTAGCCCAGATCCAGCAAAAGGTGGACCAGGTGGGTGAAAGTCGATCTGATTTTAAAATTCTTCAGGACCTTGCGCAAAGATTGGGTTTTGGTCAACATTTCTGGCATAGCGAGCAGGAGAGTCTGGATTATATTTTAAACCCGGCTGGGTTAACTTTTGAGGAGTTTAGAAATATTGCCGTAATTGAGGGGCATAAAAACTACCGCCAGCACGAAAAACACGGATTCAAAACACCATCAGGCAAGGTAGAGCTCTATTCCGACAGGCTCAAAGAATGGGGGTTTGATCCTTTACCGGTCATTCACCAATCTGAAGCATTTTCCGTCCATAGACCCGAGTTAAACAAAGAATTCCCTTTTGTACTGACATCATGGAAATCGGGTGTGTTTCGCCATTCCGGTGGAAAACAGATCCCAACTTTGCGGGATACCCATCCTGAACCGGTTGTTTGGATTCATCCCGATGCTGCGGCCCGGCTTGGAATTGCAGATGGGGATTCCGTTTCTATTGAAACCCAGAGGGGAAAAATACGTCAAAAGGCGTACTTAACCAATAATATCGATCCGAGGGTCGTGGGTGTTGATTATGCCTGGTGGTTCCCTGAGAAGGGTCCGGAAAACCTGTATGGCTGGGCTGAAGCCAACATCAACATTTTAACAGACGATGGTCCGCCATACGGGCGTGAAATGGGTACTCCCAATTTAAGAGGATTTTCTTGCCGTATCCGTAGATACCCGAATCCATAGGGCCTGGAACTGATTCCTCCCTGAAATGAAGTATTGGTTCTGCAGCAAAGGAGTGCCTAAAGTGAGCTTAAGTGATCTAAAGTGCCTAAAGTTAAGGTATTCTATCTTTTTATATTCAAACCGGCAGAGCGTAGCGATACCTCAACTTTAGATCACTTATAACTTTAGATCACTTGACACTTCGTATTAATTAAAGGCAAAGCCTATTACCTCTGACCTGGCCCGGAGGACCAGGTTTTTGGTTCTGAGTCAATATTGTATGTCAAGTATTTTATTGACTTATTATGAATATATTAGTGACTACAGTTTTTCACCCAAATTAGCACTATTTGCGTTATTATCAGACTGTTACGCAAATTTTGGCCTGGAAGATCTGATGTAATATATCCGGTATGTCCTACATGTCATGATAAATTATCCAAGATTTCTCGAAGGCATTTTGCAAGCCGATGAAATTGAAACAATCAGACGCCCTATTCGGACTGCAAATCGATGGCAAGCTGAACAAGTTTATCAACGGCTTCATCCGGAACACGGCCTCTGATAATCGCCCGGCAGATCCGGTTTTTATCGAGTAATATCACGTTGGCTGTATCTTTTTTAAGCCCCCAGGCCTTGCGCAAAACGGCCTTGTAGTCAAAAAGAATAGTGGTTTTATATTTTTTTGCTTTTTTGGCCGCGATGATTCGAATTGCAAAGTTGGGTTTCCAGGTCGCAGCGCAGTCTGCGATTCCGATCCCCTGATAGGTTTCACTCTTGAGCCGCCCCTCATCCTTCGCCTTTTTCATGGCGTCGGTAAAATGGTTATTCAGCTCCGACGCGTCCGGATCGACATAGTTAACCAGAAGAACCTTTCCGTACCAGTTGGTCATGGTAAAAACATTTTTTTCAGAATCCTCAAATGACCAGTCAGAGGCCTTCATCCCCACTTTGAGTTCGCCGGCTAAGGCCGGCGATACGAAAAGAAGTACAACAGAAATCATTGAAAAAATTACCTTGTTCATTTCA
>CAZSON010000318.1:0-1917 GCA_964608375.1 uncultured Desulfobacter sp.
AAGGCGGTTTCATCGATTTCTTTTGGAACCCCTGACATAAAGCCCTCCAATATCCACACTGCCAAAGGCACGTTGAACAGACAATGCGAGAGTGCAACCGCAAGATGTGTATCCAACAGACCAATTGTGGAATAAAGTTGAAAAAAGGGCAGCGCGAAAACAGCTACCGGAGCCATTCTGTTAGTGAGCAACCAGAAAAACAATTGCTTGTCACCGACGAAATGGTAGCGTGAAAAAGCGTAGGCAGCAGGCAGGGCCACGGAGAGCGAGATAACCGTGTTCATGGTGACATAGATCATGGCATTGACATAACCCATGTACCAGGATGCATCCGTAAAGATTTTGATATAGTTTTTAAGTGTGGCATCGGTCGGAAATAGAGCAAAGGAAGCGAGGATGTCGGCGTTGGACCTCAAAGACATATTTAGCATCCAGTAGATCGGCATCGCTATCAGTCCAAAGTATATGATCAGGCCGATCGTTTTTTTCTTTATTTTCATACCCTCTCTCCTTTTCCGACTCTCTGAAGCGCCTGGTAAAATATAAAACTGAACAGGAGTACGATTACAAAGTAGATGAGGGAGAAAGCCCCGCCCGGTCCCAGGTCGAATTGCAAGAGAGCGATCTTGACCAGGTAAATGGAAAGAAATGTGGTTGAATTGCCTGGACCCCCGCCTGTCAGCACAAAGGGTTCCGCGTAGATCAAAAAACTATCCATAAAACGGAGCAAGAAAGCGATGGTAAGCACGCCGCGCATCTTAGGGAGCTGGATGTAAAGAAAGGTGGACCAGGCAGACGCGCCGTCAATCTTGGCGGCCTGAAAGTATGCCTCAGGGATGGCCCGAAGCCCTGCATAGGCTAGCAGAGCAACCAGTGGTGTCCAGTGCCAGACCTCCATCAACATCACGGTAATCCAGGCATCGAGTGGCCTTGCCGTATGGTCGAACGGTATGCCCAGGAGGTTGTTCATCGTAGCGCCGAACAGACCGATATCGGGCCGGGTAAAGATAATCCAGATCGTCCCGATCGTATTCCATGGGATCAGGAGCGGGAGGGCTATCGTAACCAGAGAGGCGGAGACTCCCCATCCTTTTTTTGGCATCGCCAGCGCAATTAGGATGCCAAGCGGCATCTCGATCAGCAGCACGAGCCCGGAGAACAGGAATTGACGCCACAGCGCTTCATGCAGGCGATAGTCGCTCAACATCTCCTTGTACCATTCGGTGCCGACGAAGACGCTCTGGCCCGGCGCAAGGATGTCTTGGAGCGAATAATTAATCACGGTCATCAGAGGGATGAAGGCGCTGAAGGCAACGATGACAAAAACCGGTAACACCAGAAACCAGGCCTTGTTGTTTTGCCATTTTTCCATCCCTATGCTCCTTGTTATTTAATCAGCCACCCATCGGCAAACAGCCTGGTCCATTGAGGCGGAAAACCAAGCCAAACTTCGCTTTCGGGAACCGGTTTACCTTCAGGCAAAGTGGCCTTAAGGGTCTTGTCGGCCAGCGTGAGCGTTACGACCTTGTAACTACCCAAATCTTCAACCGCCCTGACTCTGGCCTGTGCCATGCCATCAACCGGCTCGGTCTGTACCTTTAGGTACATGGGCCGTATCCCAAGTTCCAGTCTCCCCTGAGCGTTATGTCCCTTTGCCGCCGTTTTCTCATCCAAAGCAATGCTGGCGCCATCGACACGCGCGACATTCCCTTCTAAGGTACATTCCAAAAAGTTCATCCCCGGGCTTCCGATGAAATAGCCCACGAACTTATGCTCCGGGTTTTCAAAAAGATCCTGTGGAGAGCCGATTTGTACGATTTCGCCTTCAAACATCACCGCTACCTGATCGGCAAAGGTAAGGGCTTCCATCTGATCATGGGTAACATAAATAAAGGTCAGCATCAGCTGTTCGTGGAT
>CAZSON010000318.1:2017-3469 GCA_964608375.1 uncultured Desulfobacter sp.
TTCTATTGCGCAAAGGAAATGCCAGATTGTTGAAAACCGTCATGGTATCGTAGAGCACGGGAAACTGAAATACCTGGGCAATATTACGCTTTTCCGGTGGCATATCGGTTACATCTTTTCCATTATAAAAGACCCTTCCCTGACTGGGGGTTAACAAACCGGAAATGATGTTTAGCAGGGTAGTTTTGCCACAGCCCGAGGGGCCTAGCAGGGCGCATGCGCCTCCATCATCCCATACATTATGAATCCGTTTCAGAGCATAATCCCACTCTCCCTTCGGTTTGGGCATATAGCTGTGGGCGATTTCATTTAACTCGATACGAGCCATGTCAGTTTGCTATTTCAACCTTTCTTCAAAGACTCCACCGGATGGTGAAGCAACAAGTGACCCTGCTTCATCATAAACAAAAAAACTGGAAGAGTTGACATATATGGTTATTTCGACTCCAATGTGGACGGGACGAATCCCGTTTTCCTGGACGACCAGCCGTGAGTCATCGTAGTTGGCATGGATGAATGTTTCCGATCCGTTTATCTCTGTCAATTCGACTTTGGCCTGAATTTCAGCATCTTCTTTGCTGTTTCTGGAAAGAAAAAGATGGTTGGAACGTACGCCGAAAAGATAGCTCCCGTCAGAAAGGCGTTTCATATAGTCTTTAATTGGAATTTCATTCTGCTGCCCTATTCGGGCTGTGTTCCCCTGGATCGTTCCTTTAAGGTAATTGATCGGAGGGTCGCTAAACACCTCAGCAACTTTGAGGGTTGCGGGGTTGCGGTAGACTTCCGGAGTGGGGCCGGTTTGCAGAATGTGCCCCTCATCAATGACCACGATATTGCCCCCTATCATCAGCGCCTCGGTCGGCTCAGTGGTGGTGTAAATGACAATCGCCTCGCGCTTCAAGAAAATCTCCTGCAGTTCAATGCGCAGCTCTTCACGCAGTTTATAGTCCAGATTGACCAGCGGCTCATCCATCAGGAGCAGCTGCGCGTCTTTTACTAGTGCACGTGCGATAGCAATGCGCTGCTGCTGCCCGCCGCTGAGCTCGGCCGGCAGACGGTTAAGCAGATCTTCAATATGCAGCATTTCAGCGGTTTCTCGAACTCGCCGGTCGATTTCGGTTTTGGCCGTGCCGCTGACTTTAAGGGGGGAGGCGATGTTTTTATAGACAGTGAGAGAAGGGTAATTGATAAACTGCTGATAAACCATGGCCACACTTCGCTTTCGTACAGATACACCGGTGACATTTTGACCGTCAATCAGGATTTGTCCACGGGTGGGCCTATCAATACCGGCCATGATACGAAGCAGAGAGGTTTTTCCGGATAACGTGCGACCAAGCAATACATTCCGGGACCCGGACTCAAACTCAAGGCTGACATCTTTGAGGTGGGTCTCTTGGCTTACTATCTTGTCAATGCTCTGAAGTGACAAGCCCATTCAGAAATTACCTT
>CAZSON010000319.1:0-3458 GCA_964608375.1 uncultured Desulfobacter sp.
GGAGAAAGAAAAGCGGTCTGCAAATTCACCGCCACCAGGGTGCAAAACCACACCAGGCCCATCGGCGACCCCACACGGTATCCTCCCACCATTAAATCCAGTTCTTGAACCACCGGCAGGAAGATCGGGACAAAGATAAACACAATGGCTGGCCATTCAAGCGGCCACCCCAAAAGGAATATTACTGCCATAAGGACGACCACCATGGCCAGCGGAGAGATGGGAAGCGCCAGCATGGTATCGGTAATCAGTGAAGCCGTTCCCAGGCGGGCAAACACAGACCCGTAAACATTAGACGCTACGGCCAGGAAAAGAACCAGACTGGAGGTTGCCAGGGCCTTTAAAACAGCCGCTTTCATTTTTTCCATCGTCAGCCGCCCGTAAAGAATCGTCAATGCGATAGCACCGACGGCGGCCATGGCGGCGGCCTCGGTGGGGGTCGCCAGCCCGGCGATGATGCTTCCCAGGGCAGCAAAGATGACGACAGCAAGCGGCACGATCCCTGAGAAGAATTCCCAGAGGATCTCCTTTGGCGACGTCAGCCGCTCTTCGCGGGGGAGAGGCGGCCCCAGTTTGGGATTCATGTAACAGCGAATCAGCGTATAAACCAGATAGAGGCCTGATAGGATGATCCCCGGGATCAGGGCCGCAATAAAAAGGGTCACCACCGATACCCCCACCACCGGCCCCAATACCACCAGCAGGACACTGGGGGGGATCAGGATCCCCAGGCATCCGCCGGCTGTGATCACCCCGGCCGACATGGCCACATCGTATTTACTCTTCATCATTTCAGGGGCAGCCAGAAGGCCCATCACGGTGACAGAGGCACCGATAATGCCGGTGGCTGTGGCAAATACGGTCGCCGTCAGGAGAACCCCGATAAAAAGGGACCCTTTGAGTCCCCCCAGGATGGACTGAAAGGACTTGAAAAGCCGTTCCATCAGGCCCGCCTCTTCCAGCATGTGTCCCATGAAAACAAACAGCGGCACAGCCGCCAGGGTTTCTTCCTTCATCAATCCGACAGTCTGATAAACCATCAGATAAAAAACCTTGCCGCCAAAACCGATGTAGCCAAAAACTACGCCAAGGATAATCAGGGTAAATGCAATGGGAAAGCCGATAAAAATAGTGGTCAAAAGCGCGCCCAAAAGAATCAGGCCAAGATACTCGGGACTCATATCCACCTCCCTCGAAAGGCCGCGTAGGTGCTCTTTAATGTCTCCGAAATCCCTTGTATCAGGAGCAGGGCGGCTGCAACCGGAATAACGGTTTTAAACGGGTATAGGGGTGGACGCAGGGGAGTCGCTTCGGACAGCTCCCGAATCACCCAGGCATGAAGGGCCTCATCCCATCCGGCCAGGAAGAAAAAGAACATTCCCGGGAAAAAGAACAGAATATAGAGAGTAGCATCTACCCGTCCCTGCCATTTAACCGAGTACCTTTCATAAAAGAGGTCGGTGCGGATGTGTTTTCCTTTGTAGAGGGTGTAGGCTGCTCCCAGCATAAAGTGGGCGCCATAAAGCTGGTAAGTGAGCTCGTAGGCCCATGCGGTGGGCGCATTGAACAGATAGCGCGCAAAGACTTCATAAGCCAGACCCAGCGCCATCGGGATGATAAACCAGGCGAAGATCTTCCCCGACCACTCTCCGATCCAGTGGTCGATGATACGAACGGTCATGAGCAATACCCTGGGGACTTCCCCCTCCGGTATTTCTTCCCGTTCTTTCTCAGGTAATTCCACAAGGTCATCCATGTGTGATTCCCCCTCTGTGCCATCGGTCTAAACCCGTTACCAACCTGATGGATAAACCATCGAAATTGACGATTTGACCTTTGATAGTCAACGGCTAACAAGCGAGGGGCTAACGCTAGAGTTAGCCCCTTGCCTGAACCGGCTTTGTTAACCGCTAGTTTATTTCTTGCCCCAATAATACTCTGCCGCAAACGAGTACGGAGGGAAATAGAACTGTTTTGTGGGAACCACATAGGACGCATACTCTTTCTGTGACGCTAAGACTTTTTTAAAGAAGGGGTTTTTGGCCGCTTCTTTCGCAGCAAGTTTATCCCAGGTCTTAAGGAAAGCATACAGGATGTCTTCAGGCGTCTTCATAATTTTGACGCCCTTTTTTATAAACTCTTTCAGGGCATCGGCATTTTGCCGCTGCAATTTTGTCCAGTGACGTACGAAAGCATCCATTGACGCCACTTCCACCATGACCTGTAAGCTGTGCGGCAGGCTGTCCCAGGTATCCTTATTGATCAGAAGTTCGCCCACGGTAGTATTCTCATGCATCCCGGGGCTATAATGATATTTCCAGATATTTTGAAATCCAAGCCGGCGGTCTTCCTCTCCGCCGATCCATTCGGCACAGTCGATCACCCCTCTTTCAGCTGCCGGAAGAATCTCACCCCCCGGCATGTTGACGACCGTCATGCCCATTTCCTTGTAAACTTCTGCCGCCATTCCGGTCTCCCGGCACTTCATCCCTTTGAAGTCCTCGAGGTTTTTTATCGGCTTTTTGAACCAGCCGAAAGCCTGAGGGCCAGCCGCCAGGATCGGGAATACGACCACGTTCATTTTAAGTACCTTCTGGTAGAACTCATTATAAAGTTTGAGCCCGCCGCCGTTATACATCCATCCCATGTAATCGATGAAATCCATGCCGAAGGTTCCGCCAGGGCCGCCGGTGAAAAGAACCGCGGTTTTATCTTTTCCGACCCAATACGCCCCCCAGCCGTGCGCACCATCTATGACGCCTTTGCTGGTCGCATCCAGAACCTCAAACGGGGGCACGATGGCGCCGGCAGGCAGGGTCTTTATGTTTAATTGCCCATCGGACATCTCTTTGACCCGTTTGGCAAACCACGTAAAGTTTTCATAAAGGGTCAGCCCCGAGGGCCAGGTGGCCTGGAAAGTCAGGTTAAATTTTTTTGCCATGGCCACTTGCGGCTGAGCCACAAGCATAAGGCCCATCGTCATAACCACTAGAGTGATCAATACCTTAATCGAAATCTTAATCCTCATCTTTGCACCTCCTTTTGGTAGTGAACGATTATCGATCGTCCTTTTTAAAGCGATTGAAAGAGCAACCAACCGGGGTTCTCAATGATCTAACCCGTTTATTTATTTGGTGGTGTATACCGAGATATTTCTCACCAATCGCCTATGGTTTGATAGCCAATTTAAAGGTAAAATAAAAAAGCCCCAGAAGGTTGCTTAAAAACCCTTCGGAGGCTTTATTATCGTTACTTTCGGACACGTTTTCATCATATCCCCTTTTGGAGGTAAAGGTTACGATTTAGCGATATCGGCAAAGCATTTATTACGAGATGATAATCATTACTGAAAATACATCTATTGTCAAGCAGAATTTTCAGCGATGCCCGGTGAAAGCATAGATAGTGCCCATCCGCGACTTTAAAATAAATAATAGAGGTGTCCAATTCAGAAATGA
>CAZSON010000320.1:0-3458 GCA_964608375.1 uncultured Desulfobacter sp.
TCTATTTAAAGTACCACTGGTCGGCTCGATAGGGATAAGAGTAACCATAGTAGTAAGTGTCGACGGTCCACTTGGGTACATTGCCCAGTCTGTTTGAAACCACATTTATCAACGGTACATTGCTCAGGGTGCCGATGACGGACAGATTCTCCTGGTTGATCTTGATCATCTCTTTGCCGAGCTTCATATACCTTGGTGATCCCGGTACGAGGGTGACCCATTCGTCCGCAATCTCCCACAGGCGTTTCACCCAGCCCGGCGGTTCCTCGCCGTTCTTGCCACCGCTGGTTCTCCAGTCCAGCCATGGCAATCCCATAATCGGCCAGGCTGAAGAGTATGGAGGAACGAAGTTCTGCGGTTCTGAAAGCAAAGTCGGTTCGTAAGGCGGCATCCATTCACTCGTGATATCCAGTGTGTTGGACTTCTGTTTGTCACGTGTGAGTTGAGTGGTAACTTCCTTGAGAATAACATTGACACCGACCGCCCGCCAGTACTCTGCTATCAGAGCGGGGAACTCAGGCGACCAGACATATTGCAACGTATATTCCCACAGGACGGTCAGCGGCTTGCCGTCGGGTCGCAAACGGATATCGTCCTTCCCTCGCTCTAAACCCATCTCGTCTAAAAGTTTATTGGCACGTTGGGGATCATAAGCAGCCATGAATTTCTTGTCTGCTTCGGTCACAAACGGCACATTTTGTGGAAGGGCCTGTTCCGGTGTGGTAAGCCCGAGGAAAAGGGCCTCATTGACTTCATCACGATTAATGGCGAGCGACATGGCATACCGGAACCTGACGTCGGCATAGATTTTTTTGAGCACCGGATCCTTATCTGTCTGATTAAAGATAAAGGTTGGACCAGCCATGCCGGGAGGAAGCTGCAGCGTATAATTTCCCTTCGTTTCATTTTCTTTTAAGGTCGGATAGATGTCCAGTGGCATATTCTGGGATTTCTGATCGACATTGCCGTTCATAATCTCAAGCGGCCACAGCTGCTTTTCGAGAAAGCGTTCATGATGGGTATCAATGTAAGGCAACTGGTTGCCGGCCGTATCTATCTTGAAGTAATAGGGGTTGGCGACAAAGACACGGCGCTGGGTGTTGATCTTCGTCATGAGGTGGCTTTCAAGAGTAGGCACCTTCAACCCGTAAGGGCTGGCGACAATAGCGTCCTTCCATTTGTTCCAGTAAACGCCAAACTGCTGCACCCAATTGTCGAAGCCGTTCTTTTTTGCTTCCTCGTTGGCTTTGGGATTGTACTTGATATGGTATTGTTTGAGAAAATGCTTGGGCGCCCAGGGATCAAAATAAGACCCGCCACCGCCGAGATAATAGAGTAATCCTGTATACGGCTTCTTAAACTTGAACTTGAAAGTAACCGCATCGATTTTTTCGACACTCGCCCCCATGGGTCCCCACGGCCCGGGCGTGGCCTTGTGGATCTCTTTGTTTAGGATGATGTCGTTCATATAAAAGAGAACATCATCGGTCGTAAACGGCGCGCCGTCGGACCAGCGATGACCTTTACGCAAAGTGAAGGTAATCTCGGTATAATCATCGTTCCATTTCCACGACTTGGCCACGTTGGGGACGATGGTGTGCACATCATCACTGAAGCGCACGATGTTGGCATGACGCCAGGCTAATACCTCGGATGTTCCCGACTCATAGGCGATGCATATTCCCCGGAGTTTGCCCCCGTACCTGCCTATTTCATTATAGGGCATTACCACTAGCGGTTCTTCCGGCAGTCGTTTTTCCACCGCCGGTAGTTCACCTTTCTTCACTTTTTCGGCAAACAAAGGATTCTCTTTGAATGCCAGTTTTTTATCAATCTGCTTTTCATAGTCTTTCAGCTCGAGTTGCTGAGGATAGTCTGTCTTAATGCCCTTGGGATCTGTTACGGTGGGCCACTGTGCCGCCGTAGCCACAGAGATAATCACCAAGGATAAAATAAAAACCATGCTCACAACCAAAACAACATTTCTTTTGGAAATTTTTTGATGGTTTTTCATTTAAGCTCCTCCCTTTTTAATGAATTTAAAAGTGATGAACTCTTAAAAAGATCATATTGCGCTCTAAATGACCATTTTGGGGTGTTCGCAAATGACTTTTTACGAGACTGTCAAAAATAGAGGACCGGGTTCAATTTGAATCACCTCCTTTCGAGTTCCCTGTCCGCATACGGATCTATAAAATCTTTGGTTCCCCTCCAAAGGCGGGCAAACATACCATGGCCAAATGGTATTCATCTTGTAATGTGTCGAGAAAATGCAATAGATCTTTGCGGACAACCATAGTGTGGACCCATACCCGTGTGACATCAGATGCAGATTGATGGTAACAATCTCAACTGTACCACTGGGTCGCTATGGCGAGGATAGTTTGCCCAAACAGGCACAAGTGCGGCGTATCAGAGGAAATGCACCTTACTAAGCGTATCTTTTATCATATCGAACCTGTATCCAAATGTCAAATTAATTCAATCGATAACAAAATAATTTGTTTTTTTACAAGGCTGCCATGCAGCACAGATTAATCCTATTGTTTGTATACACCTGAATTTTCAGAGGTTTTCGTTCAGGCACTCTGCCTTTTATCTCGTTTTTTTACCTTATTTTTTCCTCTTTAACCTCAAGACAGCCATCTTTATATGAAAACCTAATTACATATAGATGAAAATTGTCATCGCCGACGTTTTCATAAAGCAAAAAAACATTATCACCCTCGGGCCTATTCGCACTCGCTGTCGTACCACACATAAAATGATCAAATCGGTGATTGATATATAAATCACAGGTGTTTTCGAGTCTCAAAAAGTGATCATGTCCACAAAAAACGTGTTCAATTTTGTTTGAGTTCACGAAATCAATTAACCTGCGGGAATTTATAAAAATATCCGTATCTGTCCCCAGGAGCGGATAATGGGTGAGCAGCAGCGGCAGGTCGTACACCATTTCGCTCATTTTTTCCTCGATTGTACAGAGGATACTCTCTTCAACAAAGCCATAATCACTGCGAACAAGATTGTTATCAATACAGATAAACAAAACCTTTTTACTGTCAATCGTCAGAAGCTCCAAAAAGTTAACATCGGTAAAATTTTCCTTCAAGTTTGTTATTTTTCGATCCAAAAAGAGATTTTTCTTTTTTGTTCTCAGACGGGCTGAGGGATAAATCGCTTGTGAATTGTAAATGTACTCTTTGAAGAGTTCATGCCCGACGGTATTTCTTTTATCATGGTTTCCAATTACAGCTACAAAACGCTCACAATTAATCTTATCAAAAAATTTTCGAGCTTCGACATATTCGCATTCACGTCCGTCGGTGGTCGTGTCTCCCGTATCAATGAGAACGTCGGCAGGGTAGGAATTTATTTTTTCGATCAATACCTCATCATCGCCATCCCAGTGGCGAGGGCCGAAATGAAGGTCGGATAGGTGCAAGATGTTCATTTTT
>CAZSON010000321.1:0-3451 GCA_964608375.1 uncultured Desulfobacter sp.
GCAGGATCCATGGTTTGGGCATCGGCGCCGAGCTCTTTTCTTGCAAAATCTGTTGTAACCCCGCCTCCGATAATTACAAACGTCTTTTTTCTCAACCCCTCTTCTGCCAGAAGATCAATAGCCGCTCTCATGGCGACAAAGGCCGGTGTGATCAATGCGGATAGGGCGAGGATAGGTGCCTTTCTTCTTTTCACTTCCTTTACCAATTTTTCAGGCGGCACATCGACCCCTAGATCATAAACCGTAAAGCCATGGGATCTCATCATGGTGACCATCAGATTTTTTCCCAGATCGTGGACATCGCCCTTGGGTGTCCCGATGACCACCACCCCTTGAGATTCATCTGAATTCCGCTTTGCCATCAAACCCGGTTCAAGGATAGCGCAGACCGCCTTAAAAACCTCGGCAGAATAGATGAGTTCGCTGAGAAAAAAATCACCGGTTTCAAATCGTTCTCCTACTTCTTGCATCGCCGCTCGGCAGGTCTTCAGGATATCAAAAGGATCTTCACCTGCTGGAAGCGCTTTTTTCACAAGCTCAATCGCTTTCTGCCGATTCATACCCAGAAAGGCGGCTTTTAGTTTATCATTCAAACCGATTCGCCTCCGAAGCGACTATGCTCAAAATATCAGGTGCGAAATTTGAGTTATCACTTCTTACCCCCGTAATTCTTGGCTGTATCAACCATAGCCTTTACATTTTCAAAACGGGCATCGATCGGGCACTCGCACCCGGTGGTTAAAATAAAACCCCCATCTCTCCCAACCACATCAATCAGCCTGCGGCAATATGCCTCCACTTCATGGGGACGACCCAGCGTGAGAAGAGATGCCTGCACGTCTCCGCTGATACACATGTGACCGCCAAGGATCTTCTTTGCCCTAAAGATATCGGTGGTGCCATCGAGATCTGCAACACACTTTCCCCTTGGGAACTCCCTGAGATAAGGTAGATTCAAACTCCAATCGGTATCGAGGTGAAACCAGGGGGTTAACCCTTCTGAGATAAAAGCATCCACGTAGCGCTGCAGGTATGGCAATTCAAATTGTTCGAAAACGTCGGTGCGATAATAGAATCCCGAGCCCCGCTCCAGAACAATAAAAATCAACGGAATCTTTGTCAATGCAACCACATCCAGGGCATTTTGAATCAGGTCATCGCAGGATGCATCCATTGCCGCCTTGACCTTTTGCGGAATCTCATAGAGATCCATCGTAAACTGTGTCAGAGTTCGGGCCATGGAGAAAGCCATCATTGAAGAATCGACATACGCCCCAAAAAGAGGATGGATATCCTGACTGTGATAGATCGTCACTTCTTCTATATATAGATCTAATAGTTGGTTCTGGGTCGCGGTGACATATGATATTTTTCGCCCACCGGTCATTTTTTCATAGTGTTCATCCCAAAAAGCGTTCCAGCCCAACGCTGCCAACTTATCATAATCATCTCTGCTGATAAGCACACGTTCATCGATTTGATTAAGAGCATCCTCCGGAAGCTGTCTTCCGGGGATCAGAACCCTGATCGGCGTGGAACAAAATCTCCCCCCGATCATCGGCCAAAAGAGGTTAGGTTTGTACAATCTGTCGAATCCCCCAAGTTCGTTAAATGTATCGAGCATCGCCCTGAAACCCATATCCGGATCGCGCCATGCCGTCCCTTGGGTCATGCCCCGGCTGCGAACAGCAAAGGCGGTCATCAGGGGCATGACCGGAACCCGGTCCGGCTTTTCCAGAGAGACTGCCGCCTCAAATCGCTCTTGCCTTGACATGGTCTCCTGAATCATTTTACCCCGCATAGATGAAATGCACTCGCTTTAGCGGATTGCAGATCCGACAGTCGAGAAATCATTATTTTTTGGGCCTGGGGTGAACCGGCACCATGGATCGATTCTGTTAGATACGAGACCGCTCCTGTACCCAATGTGATATTTTCAATCAGACGAAGGAGGCGAATCCGTTTTTCGCTATTCGCTCCGCTCTTTCCGACCAGGTATTTCTTCACGAACGGCCCTATTTTAGGGTTTTCCTGATCTTTGAGAGATGGCATGGTAACCAGAAGGCCCCCGGCAATATCCTGGGCCAGTCGGGCTATTTCAAAGGGGAATCGGGTAACATTGAGCTTGCATACATTGGCCATAAGCGAATCCACCACATAAGCTCCGCTGGCCGTCGGATGGCCTTTACCGGCACTTGCCAATGCCCCTGCATGAAGCGTTTCGTTGAGATGAATCATCTCCGCGATCTTATCCCTGACATGGGAGGATTTTTCAGTTCCATGGGCTTCTGCAACGGCTGCCGTCGCCCCGATGAGGACATCGCCGACCCCTACCTTGCATCCGCCGTAACTGGCCCTGTGGTGGGACGCAAAAAGTTCCACCAGCCGGCCGGCAAAGGAATATTCTCTGTTCATAAATATTCTTTCCTTTGGAACAAACACATCGTCGAAGACCACCATCGCCTCGCAACCGCCGTAAAAGAAATTGCCAACATCCGGTCCACCATCTTCAAGACGCCTCTTATCGGAGGGCTGTCGCCCGTATATAAATGTTACTCCTTTGGTATCGGCAGGAACCGCAAAAGCTACGGCAAAATCTCTGTCCTCCTCCTTAAGCGCCCTTGTGGGAACCACAACCAATTCATGGGAATTTACCGAACCGGTGATATGCAGCTTCGCTCCCCTCACCACTATACCAGCTTCTTTCTCCTCCACGATGTGAACGTACTGGTCCTTGTCCTCCTGCTTTGACGGGGAGAGACTTCGATCTCCTTTTGGATCGGTCATGCAGGCGGCTGTAACCAGATCATTTGTCTGGATATATTTAAGAAAATTGATAAAGCGCCAGTGGTACCGGGTTCCGTATGCCTGATCCATATCGTATGTAATCGCATATACCGTGTTTAAGCAATCAAGTCCTGCACAGCGCTGGAAACAGCACGCGGTTCTCCTTCCCATTTCCCTCAACATGAGGATCTTCTGGATCAGGTCATTTATGTTTTGCTGGATATGGGTAAACCGGTTAATGATTTCGCCGGTGAGGCTTGATTTTGTTGTAAATAATGATTTCATCTCCTCCTGTTGGGCCAGATGGTAGGTCTCGGCCATCGCCATGGCAGGAGGCGCTGATATCGGATGGTCCGGCACGCTTTGAATCGCCTCGCCATGTATAAAAACGGAATGGTTAAGTTCTCTCAGACCTGAAACATATCTCTTTTTTGTCATTAATCCCATAGCTTTCTCCTATGATAAAGGCAAAATCCTACATGATCTTTTCTAGCTCATCTTTTGATACGATGTAGGTTTTATCAAACTCTTCCCAGAATTTCTTATCCTTATTTTTCCAACCTTGCCCGAATCTTTTATCAAAAAAAGACCCCAGCCGGACAAACCAGTTGCCTGAGTTCTCTATGCCCTTTTCCTTGTCAATAAATATCTCTTTGAGATAGAT
>CAZSON010000322.1:0-3442 GCA_964608375.1 uncultured Desulfobacter sp.
ATTCGGTGGTGTTGAATTCCTGAGGGATTTTAATCTCGATGAGTCTGCATGGATTGGCGGGACAAAGACACTCGGTTCCTGCGTCGCGGTCATCGGCGGCGGCAATTCTGCCATCGACGCCGCCCGTTGCGCTGCCCGCCTGGGCACTGAGGTAACCATCCTTTATCGCCGCACCCGAAAGGATATGCCGGCTGAAGAAGAAGAGATTATAGCAGCCGAGGAAGAAGGCGTTAAGATTGAGTATCTTGTGGCGCCTACCCGGATTGTCGGGACGGATGAAAAAGTGACGGGGATTTCATGTCAGCGGATGAAGCTCAGTGATTTTGACATCAGCGGCAGACGAAGACCGATTCCCATTGAGGGCTCTGAATTTACGTTGCCTGTCGATGCGGTGATCGCTGCCATCGGCCAGAGACCGGATATATCGTTTGTTGGTGAAGGCAGTGATATTTCGATAAATCGATGGTCCTGTTTTGAGCTGGCAGGTGGAAGCAAATCTCAGACAACCAATGCTAGATTTTTTGCAGGAGGCGATGCCGTAAGCGGCCCTGCAACGGTAATAAAAGCGATTGCTGCGAGCCATCAGGCCGCTGAGGACATCGACAAAACCATAAGGAATATAAACGGTGAACCCCTATACGAGGAACCAGCGCAAGAAAGGATCGATATCCCGCTGGTCATCGATGAAGAGACAAAAGAGTGCCCCCAGATCCAAATGCCTTTATTGGATTCCTCTCAAAGGAAAGGCAGTTTTGTTGAAGTAGAACTCGGTTTTAGCCGGGAGGAGGCTATTAAAGAGGCCACACGATGTCTGAGGTGCGATGCAGAGGCGTAAGATGGTCGTTTATATAAAATGCGGATAAGAGGAGTGAAAGTATGGATGGTCAGATTGTATTAAGCATAGATGGAATAGAATTGGAGGCAAAACAGGGGCAAACCATTCTAGAGGTTGCCCAGGCAAACCGCATAGACATTCCCACCCTCTGTTATTATCCGGAAACCAGTAAAGTCGGTGCCTGCCGGGTTTGTGTTGTGGAAGTTGAGGGGGCTAGAACCCTGGTCACCTCATGTGCAATGCCGGCAGCAGCCGGGATGGCTGTAAAGACGACGACCAAAAGAGTCATGGATGCCCGAAGGCTGGCCGTCGAGCTGATATGGTCTTCGGGAGATCACAACTGTCTGGTATGTGAAAAAAATGGAAATTGCGAGCTTCAGGATCTGATTTACCGGCTGAAAATCGAGAAACCTCGATTTTCCATCACCCCGCCCGGATATGAGATCGAAGAGACCAACAGCATGATTCGGATCGATCGGAATAAATGCATTCTCTGCGGACGGTGTGTAAGGGCCTGCAATGAAATTCAGGTCAACGAGGTCCTGGAATTTTCCATGCGCGGGTCTCGTGCTAAGGTGGGTCCGGCATTTGATACGGACCTCATAGACTCCGTATGTGTATTCTGCGGCGAATGTGTCGATTCCTGTCCGGTCGGCGCCCTGACCTTTAAACAGGCAAAGTTCGGAGGACGTCCCTGGGAGATCGAGAAGGTACGAACAACATGTGGTTACTGCGGCGTAGGTTGTCAGATGGATCTGAACGTCCACAATGGAAAAATCGTAAAAGTCACGACGAATCGTGCATACGGTACTCCAAATCAGGGAAGCCTCTGTGTCAAGGGAAGATTCGGAATGGATTTCGTAAATCATCCGGATCGGTTGAAAACCCCTTTAATCAAAGAAGATGGCCAATTCAGAGAGGCAAGCTGGAATGATGCAACAGATTATATCTGTAAAAAATTTGCTTTAATAAAGAAAAATTATGGCGCAGATAGTCTGGCCGGGCTCTCATCGGCCCGCTGCAGCAATGAAGAAAATTATCTCTTTCAAAAATTTATGAGAGCGGTGATCGGCACCAACAATGTGGATCACTGTGCACGGCTCTGACATTCTGTGACGGTAGCCGGTCTGGCTGCCGCGTTCGGAAGTGGTGCAATGACAAACTCCGTTGATGAGATAGAGTTCAGCGATCTCATTCTTGCAATGGGAACCAATACGACCGAAAACCACCCGGTCATCGGGAGCAAGGTTAAACGCGCCGTCCGGAAGCACGGTGCCAGGCTGATCGTTATCGATCCGAGGAAGATTGATCTTACCCGATATGCCGATATATGGCTATGTCCAAAACCCGGTGCGGATGTCGCTGTAATCAATGGATTAATGAATGTAATTGTCAGCGAAGACCTTCATGCAAAGCGCTATATCGAAGAGCGGACTGAGGGCTTTGACCTGATGAAAAAAACGATTGGAAAATATACCCCCGAATTTGTTGAAGAGATCTCCGGAATACCGGCAGAAGATCTCCGGTCTGCAGCACGAATGTATGCGGCGGCAGATAGAGCGGCTGTGCTGTACGCCATGGGGATCACCCAGCATACCACCGGTACCGACAATGTAAAATCCCTTGCAAACCTTTCCATGCTCTGCGGGAATGTCGGCATTGAGGGCGCCGGCATTAATCCCTTAAGAGGGCAGAGCAACGTACAGGGGGCCTGCGATGTCGGAGCGCTTCCAAATGTATACCCCGGTTATCAGCAGGTTGCAGCCGAAGACTCCAGGACCAGATTTGAGAAAGCCTGGGGTGTCTCTTTATCGGACAAACCGGGCAAAACAATTGTCGAAATAACGGAGGCGGCATATAAAGGAGATATCAAGGGCCTTTATATTATGGGGGAAAATCCGGTATTAAGCGATCCGGATTTAAAGCATGTGAAAGAGGCATATAAAAAATTAGATATCCTGGTCGTACAGGACATATTCCTAAGCGAGACGGCACAGATGGCTGATGTAGTATTGCCTTCGGCATGTTTTGCTGAAAAGGATGGGACCTTTACGAATACGGAACGGAGAGTCCAGCGAATCAGAAAAGCCGTTCTTCCTCCCGGCGAGGCGAAGGCCGATTGGGAAATTATCTCAACAATTGCAACTCGAATGGGATATTCCATGAAATACACCAGCCCCGGTGAGATTATGGATGAGATGAGACGGGTAACCGATTCCTACGCCGGCATTACCTATGAGCGGATTGAAACCGAGGGGATTCAGTGGCCCTGTCCGAACACGGATCATCCCGGAACAAAATATTTGCATAAGGATCGTTTTACCCGAGGACGAGGATTATTTCACGCAATCGATTACAGACCTGCTGCAGAACTACCCGAAAATAAGTATCCGCTATATCTCACAACAGGCCGGGTGCTTTATCATTACCATACCGGAACGATGACCCGCCGTGCGAAGGGACCTGTAGAGAGATATCCGGAGAGTCTGGTTGAGATCAATCACAGGGATGCTGAAAAATATGGTATTGAAGAAGGTGACACTATAAGAGTATCCACCAAACGCGGGAGTGTGGAGGCCAAGGCTCGAGTGACTTCCCGCTCCTCTG
>CAZSON010000323.1:0-3437 GCA_964608375.1 uncultured Desulfobacter sp.
CGATCCGTTCGAGGCAATACGATGTTATACCGGCATCATTAAGGCATTCCAGTATGGCGGATCCGAATCCGCCTTGGCGAACATTTTCTTCGATTGTGATAATACGCGGTATCTTACCAGCCAGGCTGCTAATTAGTTTGGCATCCAGCGGTTTGACAAATCTGCAGTTCACCACAGTTGTTGAGATGCCATCGGTCATCAGTTCGGAATGCGCTTGCAACGCGTCACAAACTGTTCGACCGATGGCTAGAACGAGAAGATCATCTCCTCTTTTCAATACCTCAGCCCTACCGATGGAGATCGATGTGATTTTACTTTCAATCCTAACCCCTGTTCCTATCCCACGAGGGTAACGAATTGCAACGGGTCCGTCATGTTCAATAGCAGTTTTGAGCATTCTTGACAGTTCGTTTTCATCTTTGGGCGACATGACGACCATGTTGGGAAGACTTCTCAGGTAGGAAAGATCAAATAATCCGTGGTGGGTAGGACCGTCCTCTCCCACGATCCCTCCTCGGTCGATAGCGAACACCACAGGGAGAGCTTCAATACAAATGTCATGTAACAATTGATCGTATGCACGTTGCAGAAAGGTTGAATAAATGGCAACAACCGGTTTAAGCCCTTCGGTGGCCATCCCGGCTGCAAATGTTACACCGTGCTGCTCAGCAATGCCCACATCAAAAAAACGATCCGGATAAAGTTCAGCGAACTTCACCAGTCCGGTGCCTTCAGGCATGGCCGCTGTAACCGCAACTATTCTTTTATCATTGTTTGCCAGTTTGACCATGGTGTCGCCAAAAACCTCAGTAAATGTCGGGACGATTCCCTTTGGGCCAACACAGGTACCGGTTTCAATTTCAAAACAACCCACTCCGTGAAAATAGATAGGATTCTTTTCTGCAGGTAGATAGCCTTTTCCCTTTTTTGTTGTCACATGGAGCAGGGTCGGTTCATTGAGATGTTTTATATTGTTCAAAATATCGATGAGATGGTTCAAATTATGGCCGTTGATCGGTCCAAAATATTCAAAATTAAATGCTTCAAATAACATGCCCGGGGTAATAAATGCTTTTAAAGATTCTTCCGAACGTTTGGCGAACTGATAGATATCGTCGCCAATTTTTGGAAGTGATTTGAGAAAATCTCCGAACTCTTTTCGCATCTCCTGGAGTTTTTTTCTGGAAAAAGTGCGACTCAAAAAAGAAGAGAGGGCGCCTACATTTCGTGCAATTGACATGTCGTTATCATTTAAAATAACCGTAAGATTCTTATTTTTATGAATATCCCCGGCCTGATTCATGCCTTCATACGCAATGCCGGCTGTCATCGATCCGTCTCCGATAATTGCAACAACCCGATTGCTTTCATTTTTTAATTCTTTGGCGCTGGCTATGCCCAATCCCGCTGAAATCGACGTGCTGCTATGCCCGGTTGAAAACGCATCATAAGGACTTTCGCTCATCCGGGTAAAACCGGAGATCCCATCGTGTTGCCGAAGTGTATCAAATTGAGTCCTTCGGCCGGTGAGAAGCTTATGGGCATATGATTGATGCCCTACATCCCATATGATTTTATCATTTGGACTATCGAAAACATAATGTATGGCAATAGCCAACTCAACTGTACCCAGGCTGGAGGCCAGGTGCCCTCCATGCTTGGACACCACATCAACAATTTTTTCCCGTATTTCAGCTGCCAGGACCGGAAGTTGGGACCTGGAAAGCGTTTTTAGATCTTTTGGAGAATTGATTTTATCGAGATATCTCACGTTTATATCGACTCCTATATGTAATTCAGAAACATCAGCCCTGAAATGATCGACTATTTTTTTCTTTTGAGGATATAATTTGCAATCGCCCTGAGCGAATCAGATCTGTTATCAAAATTATCGATGGCTTGCAATGCGTTCTTTATGAGTTTTTTTGCGAACACCTTTGATTGATCGATTCCGATTAGAGTAGGGTAGGTGTTCTTATGAAGGCAATCATCGGTTCCCACGGCTTTACCGGTTAACTCTGGATCACCCTCAACATTGAGAATATCATCGGTTATCTGAAAAGCGAGGCCGATATTTTTGCCATAAATTTTGAGTTGTTCGATCTGTTTTTGCGCACCGCCTCCCAAAACAGCGCCGGCATAGATTGATGCAACAATAAGCGAACCGGTTTTTAAATCGTGCATCGCCTGAAGTTGACTCAAAGTAATCAGGGTGCCTTCAGAGGCGATGTCTCTTATCTGCCCCTCAATCATTCCTTCACATCCAGCCGCCTGAGAGATCGCCTGAATAATGTCAAAAAAAATTGAGGCATGATTTTTATGAATAATCTCGATATTTGAGAGGAGCTGGAAAGCCATAGTCAAAAGGGCATCGCCGGCAAGAATCGCCGTGGCCTCGTCAAATGCCATGTGACAGGTCGGCTTCCCTCTTCTCAATTGATCATTGTCCATTGCCGGAAGATCATCGTGGATGAGCGAGTAGGTGTGTATCATTTCAATGGCACATGCGGTACTCAATGCATTATCAGTGTTCCCACCGACAGATTCGGTTGCAGCCATACATAAAATTGGCCTTATTCTTTTTCCGCCAGCCATAAGGGAATAACCCATCGCATCCACAAGTCGACCCTTATTTGAAATCTTCGATTCAAGGATTTCTTTTAAGGCTTTATTGATCACTTCGCGCTTTGATGTGAGATATGAATGCAGTTCAAACATTGATTATTCCAGAGTGTATGTCATATCGGCATATTTAAATGTGACCTGATCTTCTCAGGTATTGTTTTCGGTTAAAAATGGCTTTTCAAGAAGATCACCGTCCATATCTTTAAGCAGGATGGTCACTCTCTTTTCGGTCTCTTCCAATTTATCGGAACAAAATTTAGACAACTTGACCCCTTCCTCAAACCGTTGCAGAGCTTTTTCAAGTGGGAGATCTCCGGCTTCCAGTTCTTTGGTAATTTCTTCAAGCTTCTGCATTGCATTTTCAAAATTCTGTTTTGCCATTTTGGCTCTTCCTTTCGACTCTGCTTATGAATTGACCTTTTGAAACTATGACTTCAAGATGCTGACCTATTTTAAGTATTTTCGTATCTTTGACGATTTTTTTTTCTGGAATCGTTCGAGTGATGCTATAGCCCCGATCGAGAATTTTCAGTGGGCTTAATGCGTAGAGAGTTGCGGTGAATTCCCGTAATAATAACAATTTGTTATTAATATATATCCCAATTAATTGTAGGATATTGCACTTCATTCTATTAACTGATTCTTTATGTTTTTTTATATCGGGCAAAGGGCCGTTTGCTCGAAACTTATCGATCCGCCATGCAAAGCGCTCCCTGGTTTGAGCTAAATAATTGAAAAATATTCGAATGAGTCGAGTGTTGATATCGTCGATTTTGAGTTTCAGGTCTTCTGTTTTTTTTCTTGGATTTTTT
>CAZSON010000324.1:0-3397 GCA_964608375.1 uncultured Desulfobacter sp.
TCTATTTTTTCCTACCGCTGTAATCACGTATTTCATGAACGGTTTCCCCGGTTTTCGTAATGAAACCCTCTATCATTTGAAATGCCTTGTCATCGGTAAACTGCCGGGGTGGATGCTTGCAAAAATAGGCAGAAGGAGCTTCCAAAACGCCCCCTATACCCCGATCAAGGGCCAGCTTGGCACAACGAATGGAATCAATGACAACCCCGGCAGAATTGCACGAGTCCTCCACCGAGAGACGAAGCTCCAAGTTCATCGGGACATCCCCGAACAGCTTTCCTTCCATTCGAATGAAGCATACCTTGTTGTCCTTTTGCCATGGCACATAGTCGCTGGGGCCAATATGGATATTCTCGTTCTCCAGACGGCGGGCAGTTACAGACTGAACCGCTTCGGTCTTTGATTTTTTCTTTGACTCTAGACGGTGTCGGTTAAGCATATTAAGAAAATCGGTATTTCCACCGGTGTTTAACTGATAGGTGCGCTCTAATTTTACCCCTCTCTTTTTAAACAGGTCGGTCAATACACGGTGCGTTATCGTGGCTCCCAACTGTGATTTAATATCATCTCCGATCAGGGGGATGTTCTTTTCCTTGAACCGTCTTGCCCATATTGGGCTGCTGGCAATAAAGACCGGAATATTGTTGATGAAAGCAACGCCTGCCTCCAGAGCGCAATCCGCATAAAACTGAGTGGCCTCTTCGGATCCTACCGGCATATAATTCAACAAAATTTCCACACCCCTTCCCTTCAGAGCCTCTATCACCTCTGTTTTTGTAAGCTCCTCTTCATCTGATGGCTGGAATGTATAGTTTTCATCATAATCTATCATATGCTCGGAAAAACCATCCCGGATGCTGCCCATCTGAACGATCACTCCAGATGGCGGAAGATCCGGATAAAAGATTGTCGTGCAGTTCGGTTTCGAAAAGATAGCTTCGTTGACATCTTTTCCAACTTTGCGTTTGTCAATATCAAAGGCAGCTACCACTTCGATATCGGCTGGCGTATAACCTCCGATCTCCCAGTGCATAAGGCCTATGGCATCTTCGGCATTTTGTTCTCTATAGTAATGGAATCCCTGAATCAAAGAACTGGCACAATTTCCAATCCCAGCAACAGCGATTTTGATCTTATCCTCCATCGTACGATTACCTCCTTGTTTTTATCGTTAGAATCAATATTCCCAATATTTCTATATGTTCACTTAGTGTTCGCGTAAAAATAATGTCCCAATCTTTATCAGTAGTAATACCAGATGGAATTGTAATCAGAAATAATTTCACCGTAAGATTGGAGTTTTTTAAGATAGTTATAAATGGAGACATCTGTATAGACATAAGTATCTGCAAGGGCCAGCTTTTTTTCCCAAGGATGAAATTCATAAACCCGTCGGCCATCGGGGAGTATGGAAATAACATCATGGTTCTGTGCGGCACGAAGATAGTTTTTCCCCAACCGGGGGACATTAAATACGACTTCATCGGTTCGGACAGTGCCTGGCATCAATCGGGCTTCCTCTTTTTGTTCCTGCAATAATCTTGGAATAGGAACCCGAAAATCATCGGTCTCTTCTTTCCCCTTTGTGCTGAAAGTGTAGTAGGGGGTTACGCCAATTAGGCGCAATTTATGACGCAGCAGCGCGGCTTCAAATTTACGGGAATTGTAAAATGTGTACACGAGCTGGTTGTAAACTGCAATCCCATGGATCCTGAACTTTTGAACAGCATCCATCGATTGTTGCGTGATTTCATATGGGTGTTCAAAGTGTGTGACGATAATGATCTCTCTTTTCCCGGGAACATGGAAATGACTCACATCTTTGACCAGAGCTCCTGTAATCCTTTGCGGGAGTGTTACTGGCGTTCGGGAACCGATCCTGATCCGTTCGACATGTTTCATTCGAGACAATTTGAACAAGAGATTTTCAATTTTTTCGTTGGATAAAATAAAGGGATCCCCTCCTGTGATCAGCACCTCATTAATCTCAGGAGTATTTGCGATCCAATCCAGGGCTTGGTCAAGTTTGGATTTGGGAAGGGCAGCGGAGCGGGAATGAATATCTTCGATCTCCCAGTTTCTCTGACAATAGACACATATCTGAGGACAGGTCACAACAGGTTTGATGATCGCAATTTGAGGGTAACGCCGCGTGATCCCTTCGATTGGAGATGTGTCCTGTTCCAACATGAAATCCAGGGAGCTTTCGTCATGCGCTCTGTGTTTGAGTAGTGTTTTGATATAGTGTGTAGATGGTATCACCTGAGCGCGGATGGAATCGTCTCTTCCTTTCCCTGGAACATAGTCGATTAAAGAAAGATAGTAAGGAGTGATTCCGAACGGAATTTTGTGTTTCTGCGCCAGTTTGACGGCATGAAATTCTTCATCTGTCAGATGAACCAGGTCTTTAAGTGTGTCTGCGTCTTTAATCGTGTGGCGGAGCTGCCATTTCCAATTGATCCATTCAAAATCCGTTCCCTTGAAATATCGAAGGATTCGATGTTTATTATTATACCTGCGGCGTTTGGCATTATCGTCTAATCCACAGGGATAGCGGTCCATGAATCCTTTAGCATCCCTTGCCATTTTTGAAAGGGAAATCGATCTCAATCTTGCGGCTCTAACACCTCTGTATTTTGAAAAGGCGGGAACGCCCTTTGGATACACATCAGCATTTCCCGAAATCCCGCGTAAAAGATGATTCAATTCTGCAAAAAAACCTGGAGACGGTTTTATAACCGTGTTTTTTTTCTCTTCATGGATCACGTCATTCATATATTCAAGAAAACTGAACTCAGAAAGAGCCTCACTGCGGTTTGATATGATCCTGCCAAAAACTCCTATGGAATCACGCGTAAGCACCCATTTGAGTGAGGGGATTTCTGGCGTGTCTTCAAATGTGCTTATCAATCTCTCGGCTAAATATTTTCTTATCTTCTTTCGTTTTTTCTCCAAATGGTCATTCGATACCATAATGTCTTTAAGGGGAGGAATCTGGCCTAGAATTCTCAGTAGTTTATTTTTAAGTTTGACTTCCATGACACTCTTTAGGGACCATATCCCGAATTATTCTGTTGTGAACAGCAACGAGAGCATCTCGTTTAGATTTATTGTACCATGATTGATGCAAAAATTCAATCCTCCCCGGATACTGACCATATCATATGATATCATCGGGCCGGTCTTTTTGGTTTGATAAGAATTTCCTTTTATAGAGCGGAATAAGGAAAAACTTGAGGTTGCGGACCGTAACAGGATGAATCCCAATATGCAGGAAGGACGAAAATCAAACAGCAATCATATTGCAGTGACAAACTTTAATTTAGATACCATAGACCGTTCGTATTGTCAAGGAAGCGTTTTTCTGTCAAGGAGTCACACTGAATGAATTCTTCTG
>CAZSON010000325.1:0-1277 GCA_964608375.1 uncultured Desulfobacter sp.
TCGCAAGCCGTGCTATTTGTGAAAGATGCTTTGCTCACTTCTTTTCATAGCATTCAACAATTTCACCAAAATAGAGGGTATGGTAATCGTGGTCAGAATAAAGCGATTTTTGATATGATTCATCAAGAAAGCCGGGGTCCATAGCAGTTTTATACACAATTTTACATTCAAAATGAAAACCGGAAGTCTCAATGATCGGTGAGACGACCTGCTGACTCTGAGCGGTTGTCAGATTGCATTCTTTGAATTTTTCGTAATCTCGCCCGGATTTTGTTCCGCAAAAAGCAATTTCTTTTTTCATATCAACAGTGGGAATGGATACGGTAAAATCCTTAGCCTTTTCTATGATTGAAAAGGTATAGCGGGAAGCCCTAACGGCGACCGTCATCATCGGCTTTCGCCAGATATAACCAAGCATTGCCCAGCCGATGGTCATGGTATTTAGACCGACGGAGGATTTGACCGTCAAAAAAACACCCTTTTTAATCCGCTCCATTGCGTCTTGAGCGATGTTCATGTAGTCGATCTGCTTCATATTCATTCTCCTTTACATCGTACCCTAATTGAGCAAGAACCGAGGATGCCCCGGATCCAAGGCATCAGGGCCGCAGCTGTAGTCGTCTACCGCAAGATACTGATAACAACCGAAAGCGCGTGGCGATACCTCAATTTTAGATCACTTATAACTTTAGATCACTTAACACTTCGTATTAACAAAAGGCAGAGCCGATTAGTTCTGGCCCGATCCAGAGGGCCAGGTTTTTGTCGCTGAATAAACAGTAACAGCTCAGGCGCATGACAGTCATACCATTCATTGGCCGTTCGACATTTCGCGTACCAAATCGCAGTAAAGACGCACACGGTCGACAGGCGTTGAGGGTGTGACCGGACTGCCAAGGCACATCACGAAGCGGTTCTGGTTGCGCCTGCCAGCCGCGATCTGTTCAGCAATCGCGTCTCGTAACTGTGTGTCGCTACCGTTCTGGAGAATGCCGATCGCATCGAGGTTGCCGAACAGGGTACACTTTCCATCGACGTATGCCGCCAATTCATTGATGTCCACAACAAAATCTTTCTTGCTTTCCTCGAGCGCCAAGGCATCGGCCCCAATGGAGAGGATCGCTTCCAGTTTACCGGCCGGGTTGCCGGTGAAATTATGGATGCTCTTGATCCCAAGGCGACGGCATTCTCCCACGACCCGGCGCATCCAGGGCACGCTGAATGTTGCATAGGCCTGGGGAGAAATCATATCGGCAAAACCTTCCCAAATCCAGATA
>CAZSON010000325.1:1377-3383 GCA_964608375.1 uncultured Desulfobacter sp.
AGTCGTCAGCTGATCCCAGTGGTCTCGAATAAAAACATCCTCCCAGCAAATTGTTGCCGCAAATTCTCGAGAACCCTCTTGTGAAAAGGCCGCTTCGATCTTTTGGCTTCCGGTTAGCATACTGAATCCGTTGTGAAGCCGGAAATGCATCGGAAATTTATTTTTTGATTCATAGTGTATTCGTTTTTTCGTAGATTTTCCTCATCTCTCTCTTCAAGGTCTTGCCTGCGACATTTCGCGGGAATTCGTCATAGAATACAACGCCTTTTATCCGCTGAAACTTGGCTCCCACCCGCTGGTTGGTCCAACCGATCAGGGTGTCCCTCGAGACAGACTGGCCTTCTTTCAGGGTGACCGCTGCGATCGGCACCTCGCCCCACTTCTCGTCCGCGGCTCCGAAGACAGCCACCTCACGCACCGCCGGATGCCGGCTTATCACCTCTTCGATATCCTTTGGATAGACGTTCACGCCGCCTGATATGATCATGTCCTTAATTCGATCGACGAGGAACAGATACCGATCACTGTCCAAATAGCCGGCATCGCCGGTGTGAAGCCAGCCATCGACGATAGCGTCCCGGGTCAGATCCGGTCGGTTGTAATAGCCAGGCATCAACGCGGGACCCCTTCCGACGATCTCACCGACCTCCCCCGGCGCACACTCTTCACCGTTTTCCTTTATAATTCTGATCTCGAAAAAGGGCGGACACCCCCCCACTGAACCCTCTTTGCGTTTGGCATCGAGTTTGTCGAGGATTGTGAAGAACCCTTCGGTTAGCCCGTAAAGCTCATAGAACCGGCCGGGCAGCACTTCGTTCAACTTGCGCTTATGTTCCAGAAGTAGCGGCGCGCCGAGGTTTTGCAGCATCTCAAGGGATTCGAACCTCTTCGGATCAAAGGCAGGACTGTTGAGCAATGCTATGATCTGAGTCGGCACCATGATGCAGTGCGTTACTTTCTCTTTTTCGATGTCCTCGATGACGCGTTCGGCATTAAACGTCTCATGTAAGATATAGGTACCGCCGACGAACATCCACGACATGAGGTCAATCATCGCGCCGTTGAACACGATGGAGCCCGCGTGGAGCACTATGCTCTCCGGGGTCATCCGCCACGCCTGAGCGAAGAGCATGCAGTACATGGCCCGAATGTAGTGAGTGTGGACAATCCCTTTCGGCAAGCCCGTGGTGCCGCTGGAATACATGATGTTGTATGAATCATCATCTTTGATTCCAGGGTCGGCAGGGTCATCTGCGGGCATGTCTGTCACAAACGATGCGTAAGTACGGTAACCCGGCCGGCTGTTTGGATCTCCTACCAGGACGTAGCCGTCATCGGGAATCGCGCCCAGGCCATCACGGACCCGCTCGAAGGTGTCGACATAGGCCGCGTCCCCGAGGACCAGCCGGGTGTCTGAGTCTATGAGCAGGGTGGCGAGACCTGTATCTTGGAGCAGAGGGCTTAACGGCACAATCACGAGGCCGGTCTTGGCTGCCGCCCAGTAGGCTGTCATCAGCTCCAAACAGTTGGGCAGAACCGTTGCGAACTTGTCGTTCTTCTTAAGACCGGAGTTCAGGAGTGCGTGAGACAGTCGATTGACCACGGTGTTGAGTTGCCGGTAAGTCAACCGTTGGCTGCCCACAACCAGGGCGGTGTGGTCTCCCCGGTAGCGCGCGTGTCGCGGTAGAAGCGAGCCGATGTTCATGGTGGTCTCCAGTGTTTTCTTTTGAGGATCGGTGGTTCCTCGCTCATCGGACAGTGCTTAGCGGTGACCGAATGCATTCCAATATATAGGGGAATCAGCAAAAACAACCATCATCATCAGGCAGCCAAAGCCTTGCATTCTCATAACGGATACCGGTGATTTTGTCAAGCAGGCATTTTCCCCTACATGGGCTGAAATGTGGGGTTTCAAGCCTAGGAGATCTGACTGCACACAGGTTATTTTTTCGCCTTTGCAGGCGGGTATGCTGAGAATAAGTTAACCCCAACGTTGCAAAAGTCGA
>CAZSON010000326.1:0-3376 GCA_964608375.1 uncultured Desulfobacter sp.
AGTCAACATCAGACCGATCGGTTATCCATCCGATTCGAAGAAGAAATATTCTAAGCGCATGTGAACAGCACTCATACATTAGGGTTCCCGGCATGACCTTATCATCGACAAAGTGACAGGTTAAAAACCAATCATCAAAGTGGATATCCGCCTCTGCCTGGATAAGACCCAAATTAAAACGGCCGCCTGTTGGATCGAGTTTCAGGACGCGGTTAATTAGTTTCATCCGGCCGCCCGGCAGTTTAAGGGCATCTGATATCTCAATTCCTTTGAAATGGCCGCCGAAACAGGCAGAAATATCTCCTTGCCGCAGGGCCTCAATAGCCGAATCATCATAGCTTTCAACCTGTAGAGGAACAAATTCTTTCCAGTCAGGATCTCTTTTTCCATGAGTCTTGCTTCTATCTCTTTGCGATAAAATGATGCCGCCTGAATTCTGTAACTCTTCTTTTGCAAAAAAACCCGCGCAGCCATTCCGCATGGTGATAAAAGGTGTTTTTTCGATAAAAGCGTTATATTTAAAAAAGAAGAGGTAAGTGTCGCCCTGGCGGACAAACCGTTCACTCTCAATTTCATAACGGATCGTTTCGCCCGGCCGTGGAAGATGCCGGTGAAATGTGACGGCAGCATCAAGTAGCCTGTAGCTCCTTGTCCCTTTAACCGCATGGTCAATTCCGAGGTAAGCGCAGAGAAAAAGATCGGCCTGTCCCGCCTCCATCGATATGCTGACCGGTGCAAAACCACCATCGAGATACCATGCATCAAGGGCGACATCATGCTCTGTTACGACTTGCCCTATTCCCATGGAACATTTCTCGGCTTTCACTGAAACAATCCGATCGACAAGCATCAGTGGTTCATCTGGAAGACGCACCCTGCAGCGGTAAGTATCGACGATTTCAAACTCCGGGCCGAGCACTTTGGCGACCGAACCGACGGCAAATTCCATACACATCTTTCGAGAAAAGGCAGGAAAACCAGGGACTGGTGAAGATGCTGTGCGGGCTTTTGATTGTGAGTTCGCAATAGAAAGAAATTGCTCTTGTCCATGTAAATTTTCAAGGAGATTTTCTTGAAATGAAAGGGCATGGCCGTAAGCTTTTGTCAGCTCACCGGAAAAAGCAAGGAAACTCCGGTGGATCTCTGATATTGATTTTGCATTCTGACTTGCTCGCATGATCATTGCCGTAATCGGCAGTCCATTTTCTTTTTGAAGATTCCGGTATGGAGATTGCGGTCTGAAAGATTCCAGAATCGAAAAAGAGGGCGGGTTTCCGCCTATCGGGATTGTTATTCTGTTAGTTTGTTCTTTAGAGTCTCCGATGCCCCGAGTCTGTTCTGCCATGCTTAATCCCTTAAGCTCCTTAGAAGCTGATTGCCCCGAAGGTTTTTGTCTATTACTTTGGACGATCTTCGGTAGCCGGCCTTTGGCATCATTTTCAAAACTTTCCATAATGACATGGGAGATGTTTCCATCCGCTGTCATGGCACAGACGCAAGCCTTTCGGGTTTGGCCCTTATTATTGCCAGGCCAGGATTGAGCAGAAGCCGGGCCCCAGAACAGACCTTTTTCCCAAAGATCGTTTTGAGAAGAAACAAAGTTTCTAAAAGGGGGAATCATCTGATGATAGAGGCATAGGCCGGTTTTGACAATTGAGGCCAGACCGGCGGAAGCCCCCGTGTGTCCCACGGTTGGTTTTAGAGAACCGACTGCGAAGCCCCTCTTTTTTTTTCTTGTTCCATTAATGAAAACCGCATGGAGAGCCTCTGATTCTAGTGCATCCTCCAAGGGGTCTCCACTTCCGTGTGTTTCAATAAAACCGATCTGTTCGGATGGAATTTCGGCCGCGTCAAGGGCAGATTTCATAGAACGAACATAGGCATCATTTGAGATAGAATCGGCATCGATTCCACCCTGGCTGGCGGATCCTATTCCTTTTATAACAGCGTAAATTCGGTCCCCATCGTTCAGTGCTTCATCCAACCGCTTGATCACAAGGGCAGCAGCACCTTCGCCGGGCAACGTGCCATCTGAAAGCCGATCAAAGGGCCGGACCTCACTGAAATGTGTAAGCGATCTGCGCTTACTGTCTGCGAGTACCTTACGAATGTCACCGGCCAGATCAACAGCTCCAACAAGAAAGAGATCGGTCTCATTTTGCTGCAAAGATCTGACCCCAATTTCGAGTGCCTTCATCCCCGAAGTTTCTTCACCCGATACGGTAAAACACGGACCACCCAAGCGAAATTCCCTGGCAACCCGGCTGGCAATGATTCCGCCCAGGGCGCCCAACGTCCGTTCATGGGTTAGTTGGGGGCTCAAGGCATCCTGCAGTGCGCTTTCCCACCCGAGCATTTTCTTATCGTCTGCATCAATGTTGAGACTCTTTCTTAAAAATGAAAATTTGTTGAACAGATTCCATCGCAGATGGAAATTGGTTGCCTCATAATCGAAATCCATACCGATGACTGCACCCATGCGCAGTCTAATTTTCCGAAGCTGCAGGTCGGCATCTTCCATGGCTCCGGCAGATACTTTCAGCATCAGCAGGTGTTGTGGAAGGATATTCGTAATTTCACCTGGAGGGATATGAAACTCACCGATCTCAATCGAAAGCTTGTCCATAAAGCCCCCAAAAAGATTATCAGTTCCAAGGTAGGGTTTAATCCTATTTTCGCATCCTTTCCATCGATGATCAGGTCTTTTTGCTATAGCGGAGCCCCCACTAAAAACCGCTTCCGCGAATGTTTTTAAGGATGATAACGAACCGAAAATGGATTCCATGCCGATAATGGCTACCGGGGGGCCGGGCGTTGATTGAGAAGGTTTCGCGGGCTTTGATTTTCGGTCAATTACGATTCTCTTTGAGCTATGGATATTAACGGAATCGTATTCTTCAAAAAGCAGATGTCCATTTATTCCGCCAAATCCAAACGCGCTCACTGCCGCCCGTCTGGGACGCTTTTTATCATTGATACGCCATTTTTCCGGTTCGGTTTGAACTCGAAAGGGGCTGTTGTTCAGCGGGCTTTTTCCGGGCGCTTTAAAATAGTTCAGAGAAGGTGGAATTATTTTGTGTCGCATGGCAAGAAGTGTTTTTATCATTCCAGCGACAGCTGCAGCAGTCAGCAGGTGTCCAATCATCGATTTAACAGATCCGATGGCACATTGGTTGTGCATCCACCCGGAATCGCCCCATAATTTTCTTAAACTTTGGAGTTCGATTTCATCGCCGAGGGACGTTCCAGCTCCGTGGCATTCAATCAGGTCGATGTCCTGTGGCAACCAGCCGGCCGTTTCATAAGCCATGCGTAACGCACGAACCTGACCTTCACTGTCGGGTGAAATAAGATTTCCTCCTATGTCATTGGAAAG
>CAZSON010000327.1:0-2021 GCA_964608375.1 uncultured Desulfobacter sp.
GTTAACGTCTGTTAATTTTATCCGGGTAATGTTCGGTATTTTGTTAAAAAGCCCGATGGCCCTTGCATGGCGCCCATAGCCGTCGTAATACATCAGACAGCGCATGATATCGCTGATCGGAAGGTTCCCGGGGACCACCGATTCGCAAACATTTGCGCAACCCTTGCAATAGCCAAACCCGGTTTCAACGGCGTATAGCTCCAGAAGCCGTTTGTCTTGAAAAGATAATTCGGTTTTGTCCAGAGCAGCAGATATATTTGCCTGGAGAATTGTCATATTGGGCATTTCAGAGCAGATGCTGGCGATATGTGGATTTTCCCAAACAGCTTTTAGTTTGGCCTGCTCAGGAGTAAATCCTTTGTTCATAAATTGCTCAGTGAGCTTTAAAGCCGCATCGTTTTCTTTACCTATATCCGCATAAAAGTATGCAAAAAATCTGGCCTGGGTTTTCATCGCAGTTAAACCGATTCCAGCTTCAACACATGCGTCAACAGCCCTTTTCATGTAATCCGCATGCATTAACCGGTAATTGAAGCTGGTCATGATTCCGTCGATCCAGCCCAACTTGGCACCCTCTATCAGACAATTTTCCATATTCTTATGAGTGCTGAATCCGAAGAAACGGATTTTTCCTTTGGCCTTAGTTTTTTCAGCCCACGCCTTGATTTCATGGTTTATTGCATCTTTTACGTCAGAAACCATATGGATAAAAAACAGATCGATATAGGATGTCTTTAACCTTTCCAAAGATTTTTCAAGATATCGGGTCATCTGGTTTGGAACCGAGGAGTCAACTTTTGTTACCAGGAATATTTTTTTTCGATCCTCAGGGTATTTAGCAAAATATTTGCCCATTGCCCGCTCACTTTTTCCGCCTGAGTAACTGTGCGCTGTATCCCAGTAAGTCACTCCCATTTTGAAGGCTTGTCGCAGCAGGAGCTGTTTTGACATCAGATTTTGGCTCCCTCCAAATGCGAGGGCGGAAACATTCACTCCGGTTTTTCCAAAGGGACGGGTAGGGATCTTTTTCAGACCCGATTGGTTTGAATCAGACATATTGGATGCATCGACAAAGGTTCGGGTTGATGCAAATATAGAGCCGACTCCGACAGTGGATGTGAGTTTGAAAAAATCCCTGCGAGAAAGCTCTTTTTCTTTTTTCAACATGTTTCAAGCTCCATCCCGATAAAAAATCTATAAAAGTCCAATCAGGTCAAAACTTTTCGGGCAAATTCTCTGGCCTTCGCAACGTCTTGTTCGTTGGGGCGTCCGGTCATCTCCTTAACCATACCATCCCACTGCTCATCAGAGAAGTTTTGTTTTTTCTTTACCATTTCGTGCAGAGATTCAGTCAAAGCCCCCTGGCAATCAAAACAGCCTTTGTATTCAATGTTGTTTTCCTTGCATGCAGTTTTAATCGGCTCTGTAAATCCATCCATTGCCTGGTCCGGGTAAGCAGGTGCAAAATGGGTAATGAAACCGGCCATTTTCTGGCATGAGCCGGGTTGAATACTAGCTAAAAATTCCTTGACCGGTGCGGCCAGGTTGGCAGAATGAAGTGGTGAGCCGATGAAGACGAAATCATATCCGGCAAGATCGCCCCCACTGATATCTTCAAGCTTTTTCAGTTTTGCATCATGTGTCTGGGATGCGACTTCGCAGATACCCCTTGCGATCCTTTCCGTATTTCCGGTTTGGCTAAAATAAGTAACTAAAACTTTCATGATGTAATCTCCTTCTTGATTTGTGCCAAACGATAAGCACTTTTTATGATCACTCTCCTTGTTCACCCGATTGAAAAATTGATCCTATCACGTCAGGTGTAAGGCCGCAAGACTGATTTTTGTGTTTGACCTACTATTTCCAAACTCCTTTTAAGAGATTCATTACGCTCCCGCCGCCTTTTGATTTGGTGAAAGAGAGAATAGGGGGTATAAATTTTTTAATCATGCCTTCACCCATACCAAGTTTTGAAAATTGGGGGACCAGGCTGGCAACACCCAAAAGCTTGCCCGAACTGC
>CAZSON010000327.1:2121-3369 GCA_964608375.1 uncultured Desulfobacter sp.
CGTGATGTGTTGCCGATTATCGGCGCCAAATATCGGGCAATCGCAATGGATACACTCGGATTTGGCGATTCCTACAGACCGAAAAAGGGGGCAACGATCGAACTGTATGCGCAAGGAGTGATCCAGCTTTTAGACGCTCTGGCCATCGGTCAGGCTTCCATCGTCGGTCATCATACAGGCGGTGTCATCGCTGTTGAAGTGGCCGCCAGTTATCCGGATCGAGTGACAAAATTAGTCCTCTCTTCAACGCCTTACGTGGACGCTGAAAACAGGGTGCTCAGAAAGACCAGGCCTGCGATTGATGAAATTGTATTCAAACCGGACGGTTCCCATCTAACTGAGCTTTGGCAGCGCCGAATGCCTTTTTATCCAAAGGATCGACCCGATCTCTTAACCCGTTTTGTCATGGATGCCCTCAAAGTATTTGATCGGGTCGAAGAAGGTCATCGGGCGGTCAACAGGTATAAAATGGAGAAAAAAGTGCCGCTCATCCAGGCGCCGACATTGGTGCTGGCCGGAACAGGTGATCCGTTTTCCTACCCCAGAATCAAGCCCTTGGCCGAAAATATCAGACACTGCCGAACCACTGAAATATCAGGCGGCATGGTGCCGATGGTAGACCAGATGCCCGGGGAATTTGCCCGGATGGTTATCGATTTTCTAAAGGAGTGACTAAAGTTGTCGTCCGGAGTATAACCGATCTATTTATGTTCCGGCTTTACCCCCATTTAAAGAGGATTTATCAAAGTCAACAATTGTCGGCGTATGCCCTTCAGATTCAAGGAAGCGCAGGAAGTCCTCTGAACTGATCGACGTCGTCATTGAATTGTCAAGAGGGTGGAAGTTAAGCGTTTCATGCTGAAGCATCTCTCGATCAACCGCAACGCGAACTTTCTGCGTGTGGTCGTTGGTTACAGCAAACGGACTCACTGCGCCTGGCTCTACTCCGAGGTATTGCTCAAGGCGCTTGGGACTGGCGAATGAAAAACGGCCTGCACCGAGGATCATTGCCAGTGATTTGAGATCGACGGTCCGGTTTTCCAGGCAGACGATTAACCACATAACGCCCTTTTTGTTCCGCAAAAACAGGTTTTTTGTATGGCAGCCGGGAATCTTGCCCCGGAGCGCTTTGGACTCCTCAACGGTAAACACACGCTGATGTTGGATGGTGGTGACATGAATCTTCACTTCACTCAGACGATCAAAGAGATTCTGCGCTCCGGCCGGCAAACTCCCGTCCACCAGTTG
>CAZSON010000328.1:0-3361 GCA_964608375.1 uncultured Desulfobacter sp.
ATTCTCCCTTGACACAAAAGGCATGTTAGCCTAAACTTGACGGTTAACAAGGGGAATTTTTATCACGTTAACTTTGAAAATTAAATATCAGGAGACGCCATGGCGGAACAAACGTTTTCGATTGAAAATACCGGCGTTATTGTCGTTGATGTTCAGGCCGATTTCACGGAATTTAAATCCGGTGCTTTGGCAGTCCCCGGGGCGGACGCTCAATATATTGACGCTGTTGAAAAGAAGACCAGGGATTTTATGGAGCAGGGACTTCAGGTTTATTTTACAAAGGATTGGCATCCGGCGGATCACTCCAGCTTTTACACCAACAATCCGGGCACAAAACCTTTTCAGGAAATCGAGATAAAAGATGGCCGCACACAAGTCATGTGGCCTCCGCATTGTGTACAGAACACCCCCGGCGCTGAGATACTGATTAATATTAACGGATCTATCAAGACAGTTGAAAAAGGAACAGACCCAAAGTTTGATTCATACTCCGGTTTTTTTGATGATGGTGGAAACAAAACCGGCCTTGATCGCCTCTTGCAGCGGGATGAAATTCAGAAGGTAATCGTTTACGGCCTGGCAACCGATTATTGTGTGAAAGCCACTGTTTTGCATGCTATAGAGCAGGGGTATCATGTTGAGTTGCTTTCGGATATTTGCCGTGGATTAAGCCGTGAGACCTCAGATAGCGCCATCCGGGAGATGGCGTCAAAGGGCGCTACAATCTTAAAACGATAAGAATATAGGTGGGAAGGAGGTATAACCATGCCGGAACTGCTACTCAAAAACATCGGAATACTGGTGAGTGGCGACATTGAGGAACCGATTCTCAAGGCGGATGCGCTGTCGATTAATAAAGGTATGATTGAAAAAGTGGGACATTTGGCGGAAATGAATGAAAACGAGGCCCGCATAATTATCGACTGCAATGGAACAACTGTAACGCCTGGACTGATCGATTCCCATTGTCATCCATTATTGGGTGACTTTACCCCCCGGCAGAATCAAAGCGGGTTTCTTGAAAGTGAACTTCATGGCGGTGTCACCACCATTATATCCGCTGGGGAGGTACACCTTCAGGGAAGACCCAAAGATCCTGCCGGCGCAAAGGCCCTTGCCATTTTAGCATCAAAATCCTATGTCAACTTCAGACCCGGCGGTGCCAAGGTGCAAGGAGGCGCTGTGATCCTCGAAAAGGGATTGGTGGAAGAAGACTTTAAGGAAATGGCCACCGAAGGGGTCAGTATTGTGGGAGAAATTGGACTGGGTTCTGCCAAAACGGTCGAGGACGCTGGGCCGATGGTCAGATGGGCAAAAAAATATGGCATGACGGTCATGATGCATACCGGAGGAACTTCAATTCCCGGATCCAGTACGGTAACGGCCGAAGAAGTCATCAAAATGGCCCCGGACATTGCATCTCATATCAATGGCGGCCCCACAGCGGTCTCCATTGAAGAAGCAATTAAACTGGTCAATGAGACCGATATCATCCTGGAAATGGTTCACTGTGGGAATCCAAAGATGATGGTTGAAGCTGCTCAACTTATTGCTGAGCATGGGGCATTGCATCGGGTTATCATCGGAAATGATGCTCCTTCAGGTACCGGTGTTGTGCCTTTGGGGGTGCTAAGGGTGATGAATCTTCTTGCAGGCCTGACACCGATCAAACCGGAGCAGTCGATCTGCATGGCAACAGGCAATACAGCACGGGTGCATAAACTCAACCGGGGCTTTATCCGGGCAGGATCGGAAGCGGATCTGGTGATCATGGATGCGCCGATGGGGTCTGTGGGAGCGGATGCACCGGCAGCACTTGAAGCAGGAGATGTACCTGCTGTTGCCATGGTCCTGGTGGATGGGGAAATCGTGGTTTCCAAGAGCCGAAATACGCCGCCACCCAAAACCGCACCGGTTGTGTCTAAGAATTAGTGAACTTGATAGTGATTGTTGTACGGACCGATCTTTTTTTAAGAAATCTTTAAATGAAAGTTGACCTGAAAAAATGTACCGGTTGTGCTTTCTGCGCCCGTGATTGCCCGGTTGCAGCCGTTCGCATGGTAAAGAAAAAGGCGGTTATTGGTGAGAAGTGTACCGACTGCGGGGCATGTATCAGGGTGTGCGAGGCAGAAGCGTTAACACATGAAACAACCCCCGCAGCCGGCGCAATCCAGTGCGAGGCGTGTCCCATTGAATGCTGGATTAAACCTGGGTTTATCGGATCATGTCATCGGTACAGAAATATCAATGAGAGACTCGATAGGATCACCCCGCTTCACACCTATGCTGACGTGGAGGATGTGGTGGGGTCAGATGATCCTTCGGAAGAGATCCGGCGGCCTCTGATCACAGCCATCGGTGCGGGAACGACCTATCCGGACGTCAAACCCGCCCCTGTCATCGTCAAGGGAAAACAGATGGATGTCGATGTGGTTACAGTGGTTACGGAGGCGCCTCTGAGTTACAGCGGTATTATGGTTAAGATCGATACTGATATCCCTATCGGGGATGAGGGGGCGCCGGTGAGGGTTGGCAAAAGAAAGGTCGGAATGCTGGTAACCGAGCAATACGGTTCCAAGATGCTCTCCATAGGCGGTGTGAACCTTTTAACCGGAAAAGACGGTCTGGTTGTCGCCAGAACGATCACAGATATCGCCAATAAAAAAAAGGTCAGACTGAAAATAGATCAGGGCAGCAGGCTTGAGGTGAAAGTGGGCCGCGCGCCGATCATCGACCACCGGACACCGGATAACATGAGGGTGGGTTGCGGGAGCGCCACTTTGGGTCTCTTTGCACCTCTTTTGCAGGAGTCGGCCGATGAGGTCATTATTTTGGATTCTCACTTTACAGGTCTGATGAGCGAGCATGCGGCCGGCCGTTTTATCGGCGCAAAACCCTCGGGAATCAGATTGAAGTTCAGACAGAGCACCCCGGGCCGTTACTTTGGAGACCATGGAGAAGGGTGGGGAGGAACATCGATCATCCAACCCCTGGATGTGATATCAGAAATCGATCGCAACATCGCCCGAATCGGTATGCGCATCCTGATCACCGAGACAACAGGTCAAAACGCCGGCCTGTTTGAAATCGCCGAAGATTTCAGTCTCCGCAAAATACCGCTTTCGAATCAGGCCAAAAAGGTATTGAGCACCATCTCCGCCAGCTGTGAGCCCTCTCTTGTTTCAGGTATATATACCGGGGGTACCGGCGGAAGTGCACGGGCTGGTGTGGTACGTTATCCGGTCAAACTGACCCATGCTGTTCACCGGGGAACAGCCAATCTGAGCGTAGGTGGCGCGCCGACCTTTGTGCTCCCCGGCGGTGGTATCAATTTTATGGTCGATGTCAGCCGGGTTAAGAC
>CAZSON010000329.1:0-3350 GCA_964608375.1 uncultured Desulfobacter sp.
GCAGCCGAGCCCGAGTATTGATGAGATCATCACCGGTCCTGGTTAGCCGGTGGAGGTCTATTTTTACGAAATCACGCCGTAGCTGGCAGCGAAGACGGAAAAGCCGCACTTTTTCAGTCAAACTCCCTATGCTCAAAACCCCATGATTTCAGACTGTTTACAGAAAAATCCCATATTGACAATCCGACCTCTATCCGGTATCTGAATCCCGGTGGGTCTGTTGCCGCAGTGTGATTGCTGTTTGATATTTGTTCCACCTCCATATTGGGATTCAAGCGATTATACTACATAATCTTAAATTTTTTCTTGCCTCGGTCTCAAAAATGGGTTTCTTATCAAACAAATATCTTCCCGTCTCCATGATTCCGGCCGATAAAAGATTACGACTGCACCGGAAGCATATGGTCAATCCATTAGAGAGCAATATGGACTTTTTACGCGTTCATCAGAGTTAATTCGGGCTATATATGTCATCAAAAAAACCGGTAATTGTCGGATATGACGCGGTTTCACCGCTCGGGACCGACATTAAAACCCAATGGGCGAAAGCGGTTGCAGGTGAAAGCGGAATCGGAAGATTGACTCGTTTTGAACTGACCGATGATTTTCCGGTCCATATCGCCGGTGAAGTAGACGATATCGATACCGACTCATACCGCTTTTTAAGTCCGCGCAATCTTGCGCTGTGGCCCTCTCCAATTTTTAAGTACGCTATGCTTGTGGTGCACCGAGCCCTTGGAAAAAGCGGCATTGAAATCACACCGGAATTATCATCAAGGGTGGCAATTACATTCAGCTCGGCGGTAGGAGGGCAGGATGCTATCCTGAAGGCAGACCGGCGTTTGATATCGGAATGCAAGTTGCCCCCGCCATACAGCAATCCAAATTCATGTATCAATATGGTTGGAGGAAAAATATCGATTTTAACCAACGCCACCGGTCCGATTACCTCAACAATTACTGCGTGCTCCACCGGCGTTACCTCGATGATTATCGGTGCGATGATGTTGGCGCAGGACATGGCGGATGTTGCGCTATGCGGTGCGGTCGATTTCGCCCTTGTCGAGCCGATCGTCGCCGGATTTGCTACCATGGGCGGCGCCTACAGCCATAAATCTGAACATGCCCTGGAACCTGCGCGCAAAGCCAGCCGGCCATTTTCGATTGATCGAAGAGGGTTTGTAGTTTCTGAAGGTGCAGGTTGTATCATTATCGCCACAAAAGAATTCGCCGCAGCTCATGGTCTCAACGACAAAATCGAAATCGCCGGATGGGGTATGACCTCAGATGCGCACCATTTTGTAGCCCCCTATTTGACAACCGTCACCCGGTGCATTGCCGAATGCATTGACAATTCAGGAATATCGTCGCATGATATTGATGTTGTAAATGCCCATGCCGCATCCACAAAAGTCGGCGACAAGGTAGAATATCAGGCCCTGAAAGCGGTATTCGGTGCGGCAATGCCGCCGGTTTCTGCAAATAAATCGCTTATTGGGCATGCGATGGGCGCCTCCAGCGCGATTGAATCGATATTTGCCATTGAAGGGATGCTGAACGGAGTTGTACTTCCAACCATTAATTATACTCCGGACCCGGAGCTGGTTTTGGACTGTGTAAGAGAGGGTGTACGCCGGCTGGATCAGGAGTATGTATTGAAAAACTCCTTTGGCTTTGGCGGTTGTAACTCATCTATTATTTTTCACAGGAGAGCATAACATAACGAATGAAAGCGCCAAAAAACAGACGCGTGTTTGTCATCGGATATGGAGCGGCCACTCCCCTTGGGGCGACCTTTGCAAAGACATGGAAGCGGGCGGTAAAGGGAGAGGCCGGTTTCCGAAAATTAACCAGATGCCAGACCGATTCCTATGCTAATGTGGTCGGAGAAATTCCGGATTGGGATCCGATGACCCTCGATTTTATGGATCGAAAAGAAGTTTACAACTGGAATGCGGGTTATGTTTTTTTAACCATGGCGGTTTGCAAAGAGGCGCTGGAGGATGCGGGCCTGGTAATTGATGGTGAAACAGGCCCCAAAACGGCCTGCCTGATCGGGTCAGCTTTGAATGGGACCGATTCCTTCCGGATTGCGATGGACAATTACGTGAATAGGGGGCCGTTGAAAGTCAGCCCTTACCTCCTTCCCAATTTATGCGCCAATCTGCCGGCAGGGAAGGCCGGGATGTTGCTCGGCTTTACCGGGCCTATATTTTCGCCCCAGGGGGCCTGTGCTTCCGGAAACCACGCAATCGCCATAGGGGCGAGAATGATCAGAGACGGCGATTGTGATTTTGTCCTCGCCGGCGGGGTCGATTCCTGCCTGATCCCTGAAATCATTCAGGGATTTGCCAATATGCTGGCGACGATCAGCGTAAGCCCCCGGGATCGAGCTTACAACGACCCGGCTCAGGCCTCACGGCCCTTTAGCATTGACCGCAAAGGAATCGTTCTTTCAGAAGGGGCAGGCGCTGTCGTTTTGGCGGCTGATGAGGCGGTCTCAAATTACCGGCTGACGCCAAAGGCTGAAGTGATCGGCATCGGCTGGACCTCCGACGCTCACCATTTTACGCTGCCCAAACATGATACAATTATACGGGCCATTCGTGAAGCCATAGATGATGCGGGGCTTTTGCCGGATGATATTCAATATATCAATGCCCATGGGACGTCGACGCTAAAAGGCGACGCTGTGGAGATCAAGTGTCTCAGGACTGTATTCGGCAGGCGGCTTTCAAAAACTCCGATCTCTTCGAACAAATCGCAGCTTGGACACACCCTGGGCGCCTCCGCTGCCATTGAAGCTGCATTGGGAATCGAGGCCATGCGTTTGGGGCTCCTTTTGCCGACGATAAATCATATTCCGGATCCCGAATTTAGCGATATTGATGTAGTTCCAAATGCGGTTCGCAGACAGCGTTATGAGTTTTTTCTTTCAAATGCATTCGGATTCGGCGGCACCAACTGCTGTGTTGTGTTTAAAGGAGTTTAATTTGAAACCGCAGCATTTTGTTCCGGAAATACTCGATGGCGATAAGCGCTATGTGAGAGATAAAATCGGTGAACATATCTGGTACCGCTGCAAGCATCGCACGCTTTATGCCGACACAGACCGCTCCCAGGTTGTTTACCATGCCAATTATCTGCGGTATTTCGAATTTGGAAGGGCTTCATTGATGCGCGATGTGGCCTATTCCTATCGCGAAATAGAAGCAAGTGGCTATCTTTATCCGATTATTGAAATCGGTGTCACGTATTATACACCCCTTTACTATGATGATGCGATCTGCATCCATACCCGGCCTGCGGAGCTCGAACGGGTCCGTCTGCGCTTTGATTACGTGATTACC
>CAZSON010000330.1:0-3340 GCA_964608375.1 uncultured Desulfobacter sp.
TTTGCGAAATCATAAAATAAAATATCTGAGATTTTACCAGCCGACCAGGCAGTCAGCGAGGTCGGTCCATTGATCATTTTGAACCCTTCGATATTTTTCAAAAAAAAGGCTGTCACTCAGGTAGTATTTTCCTTTTTCCTTCCGTTTAAGAAACTGATAAAAATGCCGTGGTCCACCATTGTACATGGCATAAGTGACGCCTGCGAGGGTGTCGCCGTCGATCAGGTCTTTAACGTTCAATTTTTTAAGTGCATATCGTTGAAAATATTGATCGATGATTTCAGATCCCGCCATGACGTTATAGCGTATATTCCACTTCAGGTGTCTTAAATTATAAATACCCCGCCATACGCGTTCATTTACCTGCATCAAACCTACCGAGGTTTTATTATACGACCGGAGATAGGTGATTTTTCCCTTTTTTACTTTAAACTGCTGAAAACAACTCTCCTGCCAGGCCGTGGAAAAAATGATCTCCTGGAAAATTTGATGGTACTTTTCAGGTAATTTGCTTCTTTTGAGCAGATTGCTCACGGAACTTTTTAACAATTGTTTGACTCGCTTCATGTAGGTGTCAAGATCATTCTTTAAGGCGAGCCACTTGACAATATCTTTGAATTCAATTTCACTGGTCGGTATTTTTGCCCAAGCCGGGGCGGCAAAAAAATGTTTAAGCTCGTACCATAAATACTTCTCTTCATTATTATTCTCTTTTGTTTTATCAGGATCCAACTCATCCGGCTCATGAACCGGTGTCGATGTCAATAACGGCACACCCAGGTCAAGAATCTCCCGCAGGTCGGTATTGACAGTTTTATCATAATCGAGGAGAACCGGTTTCCCTTTGCTTAACAGGCCCGCTAAACGAATGAGCCCGTTCCGACTGATTTCGATTCCCAAAATGGGACCGAGTTTGTCAAATGCGGTAAGTGCATCGGAAGCGGTGAAAAAGGCAAGGAAGCCGAGGGTATATTCGGATACTTCATTATCCAGATGATTTCGGAAAATGGCCGAGAGGTTTTTCCATGCCATTACAAATTGTTCTCTGACCAGATCGCGCTTCAAGGTTCTTTCAGAAAGCTCGGTAATAAAACGATAACGGGTTTCAAGAAGAGTGTCGAATAAAATTTGTCGGTCATTTTCCGATAAAGGCTCTTTTACCAGGGAAGTGATTATATTCACAAGAAACGCATCCCAGGATTCCCATGCCTCGGTAATGGCTTCAAGTTCTTCATCGGAAATAAAAAGTGGTTCAGGATTCTCTGAGATTTCATAAATCTCCTCAACATTCGCATCGATATTGATCTGAACCGCATCGGGAGTTACCAGAATCCTTTCCGGTCTCAAACTGCTCAGCATTCTTTCCGCCTGCGCGCGCGTGTCTTCTGGAAAAAGCGGCAATAAAAATGACTTTAACTCTGAAAGAGGCGGCGCCAGATTGATGCTGATGCTGTTGAGGTAATCGTAAGCCCATCTCTTTACAAGCTCCCAAACGATACCCACAATTTTGGCCGGTTTGCGGTGCTTGTTGTACAGGATCGAATCGGTTGTATCAAATGACAGTGTCATAGTTTGACGGTCAATTTTTGGCTTTTGGAAAAATACCACATAACCTTCCCATTTGATCGGCATAAAGCACTTTTCTTTAACCGGTGTACCGACGCTAACCTGAACTTTTGTTTCAAACCGAATTTGGGATCGCTCCTCGGAAAAGTTCGGTTCGGACAGGACGACAGTTATGCAGCCATCATTTTCATTTAACACGGCGACAGTCTGATCGGGTTCGGTGAACGCATTGTAAATAACCAGGGATCTGAGCAGCGGATAGTCTATCGTTAAAGGGAGGGTAATTGTTTTTACCGGGGTAAAACCTGATAATAAAAAAAAGAAGATCACAATCAAGATGAGGAGTAAAAATAAATTTTTTTTATCCGTCTTGCTGTTGATCACCGGTTTTACCCTCGAGAATTATATTGAGCTCTTTTAAGCGTTGAATATGGTAATCTGCAGAAAGACGCGGATTATTATAGGCGATCAGACGTACCCCGGCTGCTCGGGCTGCCATTTCATCCAATTCTGAATCACCGATGTAGACCGCCTGAAAAGGCTCGATTTCAAAATGCGTTAAAACTTTCACCAACAGGTCGGGATGGGGCTTGGGGCGCGTCACATCAAGCGCACTGACAACCAGGTCAAAATAGCCTTCGATGTTGTGCTCGGCAAGGACGGGACCGATGGTGTCTGTCCGGTTGGTGGCAATGGCGGTTTTGTATTTGGGTCTCAATTTTTTAAGTAACGATCTTAAATCCGGTTCGATTTCCATTAATTTGATAAATGGGAAATACCCTATTTTTTTCCGATAGGCATGTGCGCTTTTGCATAGACCATCATCATCAAACAGGTACCGCAATGCTGCATCTATTGTATGCATCTGGACATATGCAAACTGTTCGGATGTCAAATCCGGCATACCGAATTGACTCAGAATCTGATTATAAAATGTCATGTTCGCCTTTTTCGTATCGAATAAGACACCATCACAGTCAAAAGCGATCACCTTAATATCATTCATTAAATTAATTCCGTTGAAAACGCTGTTATTTTGGTTCGATGATGTTTCCATATACCCTTATTTTAATTTCCGGATATACCCGGCTGTCTGTTTTTAAGGTGATTGTCTCAGAATAACGACTTTTTACATGTTTTAGATTTTTGACTGTTAAAAGATATTCCTCACCGGTCTGCGCAGCGACCTGCTCAATCGTATAGCTGATATTTTTCCCCCTCGCTTCCTTTTGTGCTGCGAGTTTGAACGGATACTTTTTTTTCGGTATAATTCGGACAAAGGTCTTGATCTCCTTTCCGGCCTTGCCGGTCAATCTTACCCGAGTGGGACTTATGGTAGCAAATTTTTCAACCTTGCCAAAAAGATGGAGGATGAGAGTCGGCTGCTTTTTATCACTGGTATGGATCACCGCTTTTTTTTGAAGTTTTCTTCCACCATAACCGGCCGTATCGACCTTTATGGTAATTGCACCCTCACCACCTGGAGGGATCTGCCTCGAATAGGAGACAGCTGTACACCCTCAGTCCGTGCGGACTTTAATAATATCAAGCGGCAGGGTACCTTTGTTCCGTATGGCAAACGTATGTTGGATTTGAACACCCTCCAAAACCGGGGCAAATTCATACTTATCGGTCGGTAAAAAGGCCGATGGTGATTTTGGGGCTTCTTTTTGGCCTCCTGACACAACAGAGGCTGCGACAAACAGGCCGCAAATTAAAGCGAAGATAAAATAGCGTTTCATTTTCAACACCCCTTTTCAATTGTAGTTTTGAT
>CAZSON010000331.1:0-3338 GCA_964608375.1 uncultured Desulfobacter sp.
GGGTTATTATGAAAAGGCATAATCATTATATGCCAACAAGGTTAATATCGTTGATATCCTCACCCTCCTATAAAATACTCTGGGTAGGATTCTTAAGATGAATCTTGATCTGTCGGTGTTGAAAGAAAAAAGCAAGGTGACCAGACGCAGTGCAAAAAGAAGACGATATCTGAACCTGATGGGATCTATACGGTTTGATTGTTTCCAGAAGTCTATCTTCCAATACTGTTCTAAATTTCGATAGATGGCATCAAAAGAGTAGACCGTTCTGATTACCCGCTTGTATTCTGCGACCAACTCATCAGGTGTCATAAGGGAAGGCCTGAAGACAACGGTTTCGCTGTCGTATTCGTTCCAATTTTTGTGTATGATCCGACCTTCCGCTTCGAAACGTTTGAAGAGCTTGGTCCCTGGAAAAGGCGTCAGGATATTAATCAACGGCATGAGCAACCGGTTGTTTTGAATAAATTCGATCAGTTCGTCAAATGCCTGCGGCGTATCATAATCGTACCCCAGAATGAAGGAACTGTGTACTAGAATGCCGAGCGATTGGATTTTTTTAATCGCTGCTGCGTAATCTGATTTTAGGTTAATATTTTTTCCCATGGAGGACAGGTTCTGCTCCGAGATGGATTCAAACCCGATTAGGATTGCACCGCATCCGCTTTCTTTCATCAGTTTCAGAAGCTCATCGTCTTTGGCAACATTTATGGATGCCTGGCAGGACCAGTTGAGATTATACGGTTTTAAGGCAGTGAAAAGTTCACGTGCATATTTTTTATCTCCTATGATGTTATCGTCTGCAAAGAATATCGATTTTCTTTTGAAACTGTTCGTCGAAGCATGGATTTCTGTAATCTCCCTTAATACCTGTTCAATGGTTTTATGCCGGATGCGTTGACCGTCATATGCATAAACAGAGCAGAATTCACATTGGAAAGGACAGCCTTTGGTTGTTTGTAAAATGTCGGCGAGGTATCGGTTGATCGAAAGTTTAGATCGGACCGGTTTGGGAAAGGCGGTTAGATCTGCGGAATGATTCGACCTGTAAATCTGTTTTAGCTGACCCGCTTGCGCATCCGTCAGAAGGTTTTGCCATACATGCTCTGCCTCGCCAATGACCAAAGAATCGCAAAATTGAAGCGCCTCATTATGGCACATTGATGGATGGATGCCGCCCAAAACCGTCTTGATGCCCCGCGACCGGAATTTAGCTGCAATATGGTAGGCCCGCATGGCAAACATGGTCCGTGCGGTAATGCCGGCAAGGTCTGCCGGCCAATTATAATCGATGTCTTCGATGTTTTCATCAAACACCCGTATATCATGTTCATCCGGAGTTAGGGATGCCAATACCGGAATTGCCAGCAGGTAGGAAAAATATTTTTTAGAGAATGTAAAATCGGCAATAAATTTGTAATCATAAAAACTCTTCCTGCCGATTTCACTGTTTCTGGGTATTACCAGAGCAATTTTCATATCAATTAAGCCACCAAGAAACACGGATTGATTAAAATATTTTGCACAATGTCACAGCCTTATGGAGCTGCGTCAGGGCATTTTCGGAACAAAAAGAAATTTAAATTATCGAGATGAATGTTAAACTTTATTCTTTGATATCAAGATGATTGATAATTGTTTTGATCTGGTTTTCGATCGATCCTGGGCACACAAACATTCTGTGGGTTACCTTCGCTGATTTAAGGATTTTTCGGCGCTGGGTTAATATGATCCTGTGGTCACATTTTGAAATAGCCATTATTTCTTCATCGGTCAGTGAGGGGTTGTGATATACATCAAAATCCAATTCTTTCATCCGTTTTGCCAGTCCGCCCAGGTCGATATCAGCAATGAATCTGGTTTTTCGAAGCGGGGTGCCTCTGATCCGGGTGAGACTTTTGATATTAAGAGATTCAAAAACAGGATAAACGCTGACACGGTCAGCATCTTTAAGTGTGTAACCCCAGTCAACGGATTTTCCATTTACCAGGATTAAATCGATTTGTAAATGAGGAACTCCAAGGCTCTCCATCAGGTCATTGATAGATTCTTTTTTTTCAAATTCAGTTTCAAAGTCCTTCTTTCTTTTATGTTTTGGCAGAAAGTCGTTTAATTCTTCATAAAAGCGAAATATGGCTTTAGGCATTGGCCTTCCTTTTTCGTCAGATTCGATTCAAGATGCGTATGCACAATTTGTCAGCGACGTTCCGCTAATCGATATCAGGAGTCAATCGACCCCTTTAAAATTTAAGGCACTTTTTTTTCTCGATCATTCGTCCTGGCCAAAGGCCTGGCGGTTCGAAAGTTCAAATAGCGTAATTTTTTTGCTCATTTAGCAGATCATCCTAGCAAGAGATGTGAAATCCGGCCGCGACATTTTTGCCTTCAGTTGAAAGACGGTTGAAGATATCGATCGCTTGAGGTGTTTTCTCTTCGATCAACTTGATTCCACTATTAATAAGGGATTCACGAAGTTGGGGGGATATCTTCATCAGGCCGGGGTCACCTTTGCCAATAACCAGTACATTTGGATGAGCCGCCAGGATGTCCTCCACATCATCTTCCTTGATCAGATGGCCATTTCTCCGCCACCAGTCCGAAATCACTTTTCCCCGTACAATTTTAATGTCGCTGGAATAGCTCGTACCATCCACGACAATTTTCCCAAAAACCCAATGTTCAATCATGGTTAAGTCGATTCCTCGTAGCTTCTCAAAAAGTTCTGAGAAATGACGCAGAAAATAGATTTTAATTTCGCTATGGTGTCCATTTGGAGCGTCATCTGCCCCGGTGGCTAAATGTCAAAAACTCGTCACAAGCTCCTCAAACAGTTTGACATTTTTACGGCCCCGGAACGAATAGCTTTTTCCCCCAAATGAACAATGACGCTCAACCAAAACCTATTTTCTGTCCGATATCAGTAAAAGAAGCATAACATTTTGAGAAGTTACGATTACTCCAAATGAGTTGTTCATGGCTCTTAAAGATCAGTAATGAACCGCCAGCCAAATTGTTTCTTGGGACAGATCGGTCCATTTTACCCGGTGTTTTGTATGAGATGGAATGTTGAGATAATCACCGGGTTTCATTTCAATGGTCTTTTTATTTCCTTCAAATGCCAATGCAGCCTTCCCCTTGAGAAGAATTACCCATTCGTTTGCATCCTGGTCATACCAATATCCTTCAGGTGAGGCATGTCCTTTTGAGATAATCCGTTCTATTTTCAATCTATCGGTCGACAAAATCGACTGGAAAATTTCCTCCGGTATCTTTTCTGGGGTACTTGAGAAAATATTTTTCAGGCCATTCATTTTTTTTCTTTCCTTATTGATACGCTT
>CAZSON010000332.1:0-3331 GCA_964608375.1 uncultured Desulfobacter sp.
TCTTCAACTTGTTTTCCGTGGATTTCCTCCCGCATCATGGCAAAAAGTCGAGCCTCCATTTCCGCGTAACCCGGATGACAGATCAGATCTTCTTTCCGAGGGAATCTTTTACCCCCTTTGAATTCCAGTTCAATGTCCGCCTTGATTTTTCCCGGCTGTCTCGTAAAAAAAATAATCCGGTCCGCCAGATAAATTGCCTCTCCGATATCATGTGTAACGGTCACCACCGTTTTTTTGTCGCGTTCGATGATCTCGATCATCATTTCCTGCATTTCCCAGCGAACCTGGGCGTCAAGCGCACCGAACGGTTCGTCCATGAGCAAAAGCTCCGGGTTCTGTGCCAATGTCCGCGCAATGGCCACCCGTTGTTTCATGCCGCCGGACATGTCACGGGGGATATAGTTCTCGAATTTCTCAAGGTGGACAAGTTTAAGGAACTCCCGCGCTTTTTCTTCACGTTTAACTTTCGGAACACCCATGATTTTCAAACCATAGCCGACGTTATCAAGTGCGTTGAGCCACGGAAACGAGGTGTAAGCCTGAAAAATCATGCCGCGGTCCGGCCCCGGCCCCATGACCTGTTTCCCGTATACGGTCAGCATACCATAGGTCGGATACTCAAGTCCTGAGATCAGTCTGAGGGTTACTGTTTTGCCACATCCCGAAGGTCCCACAAAACAGGTGATTTGGTTTTCCTTTAACTCAAAGGATATGTTATCGACAGCGGTAAAACTACCGCCGACATATTGTTTTGTGATATTTTCGGCCCGAACAGGAACAGCTTTTTTATTCGGCGACAAGTTGTCAGCATTCTCCGCTGTGTTCGAAGCGATCTCCATCTTTATCATCCTCTCTGAGGAATGTTCCATCCAAAAGCCAAGCGGGATACCAATCGGAAGAGCGAATCGGTTAATACGCCTAGAATGCCGATAGTAAAAATTCCGGCCATGATTATATCAACATGTAAAAATCGGCCGGCTCGCATCATGACCGCCCCGATGCCATCATTGGCCCCTACGATCTCCGCAATTACCAAATAGGTCCAGCCAACTGCAATCATATTGCGCATTGAATCCAGAATCGCAGGTGCGGCAGCTGGCGCGATCACCCCCAAAACGACCTGTCTTGGGCGCGCTCCCATCGTGAGGGAGGCTTCGGTCAATTCGATCGGAACAGCGTCTGTGCTGTCTAAAATCAATGAGATCAGGAAGAAGATGACCCCTATGAACAACAGCCCCATTTTTGCCAGATCGGTCGGTCCAAACCATACGAGAAGCAGAGGGATAAAGGATGCTGCCGGCAGATACCGGAATCCCGATACACTCGGATTGATTGTTGCACGAAAGTTAGCAAAACATCCCATACCGAGACCCAAAGGTATTGCAATTGCAGATGCTGCAAAGAAACTCACAAAAATCCGATAGCAACTCTTCGCGATGTCATGAATGAACCCTTTTTCGGCAAGGAGGTAATAGACCGTGGCGATGACATGTTCTACCGATGGCAGGAATCTCTGTTTTGCTTCCGGCATCGTATAATGCGCAATTTCCCAAATTGCGAAAAATATAACTCCCCCCAGGATACCGAGACCGACTGATTTATTCCGGCGCACCCGCACCCGCAGCCCGAAGAATTTGTCTTTCGGAGGGGTGAATTTCAGACCGATAGACTGCGGTCCCTTATCGGGTTGTATCTTTTCCGGGCGGTTGGTCACAGCGTCCGGTTGTTCCTGTTCCACACAGGAACTTTTTTCTGTTTCCATTGAAAAAATGACTCCCCTTTACACTACCGCACTACGTTGTTTTTTAAAGAAAAGCAGATGCAAACATATTGCTTTTGGTGGAAATGGATATTTAAAGTAGTTCGGTTTTTATTAATAACCCTCAATCTGCTTGGGGAAGTAATTTTCGCAGTCTCCCTCCCGATACACATCGAGGGTGGTGCAGTGCAGGGCGCCACCGAACGGGATTACATGTTCATATGGAATTGCGACCACCTCAATCCCAAGTTTATCCAGCTGTTCAATGTAAGCCGTTTCGTGTGCTTCTACGCAGATCGTGTTCGGCCCGAGCGAAAAGGTGTTCATGGAAATCCACGAGGTATCTCCATACGGCCCGAACAATCGGCACCCCGATTTATGTTTGTACACCGGCTTTGCCGCCGGAATCAGTTCCCAATCGTTCATCTTGAACAGCCTCCAAAACTCCTCTGTGATCGGTGGCCATTCCGGGTTGTAGATCGCAAGTCCCGGCCTTACCGGCAACATGTTTACGTCGATGTGCCACGGATGCAAACTGTTATCAAATAACACCGGGTGAATTCGAATCCCCTTTGCTCCAAAATAACGCTTCAACCAGTCCATTCCGCTCTTGTTGGTCACCGAAGAACACTGCCAAAAGATATCCTTCCCCATCCTGGCCGCATCCGCAGCATCCCAAAGCGGTTCCTTCTCTGTCAGCTGGAATTCCCAGTTGTGCAATCGCTGCTTTTTTTCTCCATCCGTCCAGACATTTTCGAAATAGTGGTAGTAGTTTTTAACATAGGATTCGTCAGTCAATCGCGGCTTCGGCGCTGCCGTCCACAAGAACTCAGGATCTTCCTTGAAATATCTTTCAAAAATTGGTCGCAGGTTCAAATACTCATACCACCGCGACCGGCGGCAGGTTGTGGCCTCCATGATCTCGTTTCCAACCGGTAGAAACACATCTCGAGTGTTGTTGATCCCGTGCTGGTTCAGCTGAGTCCAATCCGGCGTCGAGACTGCTCGCCGATCATGCATCGCAGGATGAATTTCCACTCGATCCACAACGATGCCCCGCTTCTCCATTATCGAAACAAAATTGTCCATCTGTTCATTGGCCTTATCCGCCATCTCCTGCGGGAACGGCCCGTAACTTCCCAGCGGAAATCCCCCTTCAGGGTGGTCATACCACCAAGCCGGTTCCGAGGCAGGAATATTCGTGCCCTCCGGTCTTCCAACGATCACTCTCTTCAACGGGTCCCACTCGTTCCAACAATTCACTACCTTTGTCATTTCAATGTTCTCCTTTTCAAATTAAGGATTTGCAACAAATCTCTGTTGTTTAAACAAAACTTGACAGTTTCGTAAAAAGTCATTTAGAGAGCAATATGGACTTTTTACGAGTTCATCAAACTTATACAAATAAAAGTTACTTTTTCTATTGCGGTCAAATGTAAAATGGAATTTGAGATTCTCTCCGTTTACCAAAAAATACAGGCAACGATGCTGCTCTTCTTTTGGCATAATCCATAATTTAAAGCAATATTTGATTTTTCATTTACATCACAAAAAGGCTTTTAAAAGGATACC
>CAZSON010000333.1:0-3297 GCA_964608375.1 uncultured Desulfobacter sp.
ACCTTGCAGCTTTTTCAACCGTGAACCGATAACTGTAAACTGTGAACGGTTACCATAAAAAAAAGTATCGGCCTTAGGGATCGTTTTTTAAAAATCTCCATGGCGCTTGATGATCATTACTTGACAAAGGGGCAGATTTGAACGTATATTTGAAAGAAGTCACCGCTCACTACACAGACAACCGGACGAGGCATGCATCTTTTCGCGCTCTTGGCTAACCTGCGATTTCAGGATATACTCGATATTTTGTTTCTTTCGGTGGTTGCCTATCATCTCTACCTTTGGTTTCAGGGAACAAAAGCCTTTAAGGCACTGGTGGGATTGTTAGGCCTCGGACTGATCTATACCGTCGCTCAATCCTGGGGGCTTTTTTTGACCACCAGGGTGTTTCAGGTTTTTTGGCAGGTTCTGGTCATCCTCCTCATTATCCTCTTTCAGTCTGAAATCCGTCAAGTCCTTGAACGGGTCAATCCTCTTTCTGCGCTAGGATTACGAAAAATATCTAAACCCGAGCAATGGATCTCTGAATTCTCAAAAGCAATTTTTTCCCTCGCAAAACGAAAAATTGGCGCACTGGTCATCATTGAACGGATGGATATGGTAGAAGAATTGATTACTGATGGACAGGCACTGGACGGAGAGCCCGGCCCCGAACTTTTATTGAGCATTTTTCATAAAGAATCCCCGTTGCACGACGGCGCCGTGCTGATCAGAAGAGGTCGAATCGATCAGGTCGCATGCTATCTGCCACTAAGCGCCGATGAAGGTCTTCCTAAAGAATGGGGCACCCGGCACCGAGCGGCGTTGGGTATCACTCAGCGCTGTGATGCCTGCGTGGTAGTTGTCTCTGAAGAACGAGGTAAAGTATCTTTTGCAAAGGGGGAAAAGGTGTCACCCGTTGACGATGTTGCAATGCTTTCTGACCGGCTGATGGAGGCGGTTAGTCCGGGCAGTCCAGAAACAATTTCCTTGTTGGAAAAGGCATTTTCAGTTTTCCACCATCGCTGGCCGATAAAAATCGGCACCCTGGTTTTGGTTGGTCTTGTATGGCTGCTGCTGGCCGGACAACAAAACTTTGAAGTAGCTATTGACATTCCGCTGGAGATAAAAAACATCCCGGCAAACATCGAGATCCTCGGGGCAACAAACCCACAGGTGAAAATTACCGTGAGGGGGCTTCGAAAAGATGCCAGCACCCTGAACAAAAGTGACGTGCATGCCAGAATCAATCTCTCATCGGCACAATCCGGTTCACAGTCTTTTCGTATCACGCGTGATCAAATTGTTCTTCCAAACGACCGATTGCATATCATTGGCATTGTCCCTTCAATTTTGAAATTTGAATTTCAAGAAAAACCGGGCGCAACTCCTCCGCACGTCCCCCCCTTTAAGAAGAAATGACGAGCGCGGAGCGATTCAGAGAAATTCAGCAGTTTGGATCTCCGGACCGCATGCGACCATGGACAACGGCCTAAAAACATGTAAGAAAAGCATATGGCGTAATGCAAAAGAGACATAAGAAAATATTTTTAAAGAAATTTTTGTCGATAACCGGTCTCCTTCTGTTCATCTTTTTCCAGGGATGTGCCACTTTTTCACCTGCGCCGCCTCCCGGCATTTCCAAAAGACCGCTGACTCAAAGCCGGTTTTTTAAGCTTTTGGATTCAGAGGTCAAGAAAGCCGGTGTACGGGATGCCGCCAGTGAACCGGTCCTCCATTTCCCATACCTTCGTAACAATCGCTTTCTCACCTTTATAGGCAAACGGTTGGAACATACTTACCAAAAACAACTGTGGGCCGAACAGATGTTACACTTGAATCTCGAGGCCCGAAAAAAAGAAATCCAAAACCTTCCCGACCTGGCAATCTCCCGCCTGGCAGATCAACTCGGTCTTGAGCCTCAACGAAACGCTATACTGAACCGGATGACCTATTTGAGTTCAAAGCTTTTCAAATTCGATCAAGGACAGATAAATTACTATCAATCGATTCAATCCGCCGCTCCCTATCCAGACGAATATTCTACTATCTTGAGGGTCGTCGGGCTTTACCCCGTTGCCGCTTTACCGGTTGCCATTCTCACTCGCAGGAACAGAATGAAATTCAAGGCCTGGTATGCAACTCCCCTCGACCATTTATCCACCAGGGGGGAAGTGATCGCAATGGCGCCACCTGAAAACAGAAACTTTTTTGGGCGAAATCTCTCTGAAATTCTTCATTCAGAGCAAGATGGACTCGGTATTCCCCGGTTAGCCGAAGAAGTAAAAAAGGATCTCTTACTGCGTTTTGCTCCGATCTTCCATCAGGATGTGGGAGCGCCATATGACTGGCCGGGTGAGGTGATCTGGGATAAAGACCGGGTGAGCATCAACACCCAAAAACCGACGGTCTATTATTACTTCTCTTTTTCTTTGTTTAAGGGTGATCCGGTCCTACAGATAAATTATGTCACCTGGTATTTGGAACGTAAAGGTCCAAATACCCCCTGGATCGAACGGGGTCCTTTGGACGGATTGACGGTCCGGTTCACACTGTCTCCTGATGGTGAGCCCTTTATGGTCGATATAATGAACAATTGTGGCTGTTATCACTTTTTTGTCCCCAGTGGGAAATTTGTGCAACATCAGATCGGAAAACCGCTTCAGCCCGACGCTTTTGTCCCCCAATGGCTGCCTGATCTTTCTCTCCAAAAACGACTCGGCATCCGTATCAATTCAGGGTGGCATCAGGTTCAACGTATACGGGCCGAAAACACCCCGTCAGATGCCGTCACATACCGGTTAATCCCGTATACCGTACTTGAAATGTTACCCCATGAAGATGGGAGAACCGAAAGCATTTTCAATGACAAAGGAATTGGTAAAGGTTCGCATCGAATAGAACCCCTCCTGCTTTTTTCGATGGGTATTCCGGATGTAGGCAGCATGCGCCAGAGGGGGCACCATGCCATTGAACTTGTTGGCCATGCCCATTTTGACGATCCGGATTTGTTTGAACAAAATTTTATTCTGAAGTAAAATAACGGCTTATCAAAAAGCCACACCTCTCAAATTTGATGAACTCGTAAAAAGTCCATATTGCTCTCTAAATGACCATTTTGGGGCGTTTAGACAGGTGATACTAAATTTCAAGAACTCGTCGTAACCTCCTCAAACAGCTTGAAATTTTTAACGCACCACCTGCCAAAACGCTTTATCCCAAAATGCTCAAAGCCGTTCGCAAATGACTTTTTACGAGACTGTCAAATTTGTAACAAACGTTGTGGATCTTTCGGCGAAGCTTTGATCACAACCACAG
>CAZSON010000334.1:0-3293 GCA_964608375.1 uncultured Desulfobacter sp.
TAAAGAAGGCCTTACCTCTATTGCGGCTGCGCCAATTTTTGCAACATTCATCATTTCTTGACAAACATGAGATTTAAAAATAGATTTGCAGCTAGCGCAACAGATAAGCCATGCATTAATACCAGATGTTCTTGAACGATGTCAGGCACATCCAATGAAAAAAACATATCTTTTGCTTCCTGTTCTGATCCTAATCACCACGCTTTCCATCGCGGGCATAAAAGAAGACTCTCCGAGGCAAAAAAAATTAAGAGCAGAGATGGTCCTGGACCAGATTCAACGTCGAGGCGTATCCGACAAAAAGGTCCTCGATGCGATGAACCAGGTCCCGAGACATCTTTTTGTTCCCAAAAAACTATCCCGCCAGGCTTATGCGGACCATCCCCTCCCGATCGGTGAAGGTCAGACGATCTCCCAGCCGTATATCGTAGCTTTGATGACCGAAAGTCTGTCCCTGACCCCGAAAAGTCGTGTCCTTGAAATTGGAACCGGTTCAGGTTACCAGGCCGCGGTTCTTTCTAAAATAGCAAAAGAAGTCTTTAGCATTGAAATCAAAAAAAAACTTTTCAAAACCGCCACTAAAATTCTTCGATCACTTAATTTTAATACAATCAAAACCCGCCACGGGGACGGTTACTTCGGGTGGCCCGAAGCCGCGCCTTTTGACAGTATTATGATCACGGCAGCCGTGGACCACATCCCACCCCCTTTGCTAAAACAATTAAAAAATGGTGGGAAACTCATCCTTCCGCTCGGAAATCCTTTCAGTTATCAAAATCTCGTTTTGGTTACCAAAAAGGATGATGATTATACGATAAAACAGATCGCCGGCGTTCTTTTTGTTCCCCTGACAGGACATGCATTGAAAAAGAGATGATTTTGCCAGCTGTTTTTCTCCTCTCCCTTTCTTCCCTTGCCTTTGAAGTTCTGCTCACACGGGTCTTTTCCATAAGCCAGTGGAACCACCTCTCCTTTATGGTGATCAGCATCGCACTTTTTGGTTTTGCCGCATCCGGGAGTTTTTTAAGTATTCTCGACACCCGGGTAAAAGCTGTCGGGAAACGGTTATCCTCAAGATCAGCGGTGAATATTTTCATTATATTATATAGCATCACCGCTATCGGATCTTTTTTAACATTAAACAGAATTCCCCTCGATTATTTCAGGCTCCCGCTCGAACCGATTCAGGGTCTTTACCTTTTGACTGTTTATCTTTTGCTGTCGCTTCCATTCTTTTTAACCGGCCTTATCATCTCCGTTGCCTATTCCTTCAATCCTGAAAAGACCGGCTTCGTCTATTTTGCAAGTATGGCCGGATCGGCCTGTGGCGCCATCATCCCGGCTCTATTTCTCCCGCTTTTGGGCGAAGGGCGGCTTATCATTTTATCGGCACTTATTCCGATAACGCTGATTTTTATTAAAGCGATAAACAAAGATTCGAATCGAGTCAAACGGGGGTGTTTTCTGGTTTTGGGTCTTGGGATTGTGTCGGCAGCGGGTTTTCTCGTCTCTCCTAAAGGGGATAAAATGGTTAACGTCAACCCATCCCCTTATAAAGCAAGCAGCCAGCTTCTCCAATTTCCAAATACCCGCATCGCAGATACTGTTACCGGTATTGAGGGGAGAATCGACAGCATCCAAAGCCGGTATATCCGATTTGCGCCCGGATTGAGCCTGAAGTATAATGAGACCATGCCCCGCCAATCGGCCGCTTTCAAGGATGGGGATCAGCCGTTTACGCTTTACCGGTTACGCTCTGAAAAAGATAGCCAATTTTCCAGATTCACGCTCCAATATGCCGGATACCGGCTCGCTTCAAAAAGAGATCGGGTTCTTCTGATTCAAAATGGCGGTGGGTCCGGTATTATCTGCGCCATGGCGGCGAATGCGAAAACAATTACCATCGTTGAACAGCATCTTGAACTGGCTCGGATTGTTCAACGCCATTATCATCTTCCGGTCAGAAATCAAAACCCAAGATCCTTTCTCAGCCAATCTGCCCGGCGATTCCATATCATCCATGTGGAAGACTGGGGAACCTCGCTTCCAGGCACCGCCGCACTGACCCAACAATACCTTTTTACAGTTGAAGCGTTCGCAGCATACCTGCGCCATCTGACTGAAAACGGCCTGATCATCATCTCGCGCAAGCTGCTTTTGCCACCGGCTGATTCTATTCGCCTCTGGGCGACTGCATATGAGAGCCTGAGATCTCTTGAAATAAAAAATCCGGAAAGTCACATGGCGATCCTTCGAAACTGGGACACCTTCACCCTTATCGTCTCCGCACGTCCGATAAAAAATATCGATGAGATAAAATTGTTTGCATCCCAAATGAACTTTGATCTTGTTTATATGCCGGCAATTTCAAAGGAGATGGTGAATCGTTTCAACGTATTTGACGCGCCTTATCATTTTCTCGAAATCAACCGGCTGGCAGCCGCTTACAAGGCCGGTACCGAAAACGCCTTCTTTAAAACCTATCTCCTCGACGTTAAACCCCAGAAAGACAGCCGTCCTTTTCCCAGCAGATTTCTCAAATGGTCCAAGGTGCGAAAATTTTACCAAAGCACCGGAAGCAGACCCTATTCTCTTTTGATGTCCGGTGAAATCATCGTTGCGGCTGTATTTGTTGAAGCCTTGATGGTCGCTATCTTTCTTCTTGTCATCCCTGTGATCGTCATGTCAAAAGGGACAAGAAAGGCCTCTTTCTCACAAATCGTTTATTTTCTAAGTGTGGGTGCGGGGTTTTTGTTTGTGGAGCTGTTTTTCATCAAACAATATACCCTTCTCTTTGGTAATCCGGTGCTCAGCTTTACTTTTGTTCTTACCGCCATACTCGTCTTTTCCGCTGTGGGCGGCTTTTTTACCCAATATCTAAAGCAAAAGCACCTTAAAATTACAATACTTATCCTGATCGCCATTCTCCTGGCTATCTTTTTTGGCCTTGAAATAGTGATACATCAGATACTGAGCTTACCAACCATCGGCAGATATACAATAGCAATTCTACTTTTAATCGCGCCGGGTTTTCTACTGGGCATTCCGTTTCCCCTCGCTATGCAACACATTTTGGTTAACCCGGTTCAGCGCGCCTATGCGTGGACCGCAAACGGCTGTGCGTCGGTATTGACTGCCATTGCATCCGCACAAATCGCTCTCAGCCAGGGAATTCCCACAATTCTTATCTGCGCGGTTATTTCATACCTACTTGCGTTTCTTTGCATCAGAATCAGGAGCGGTCAATGCCCACATGCTTGACAACTCGGCATGGAAAGCATATGCTTATTAAC
>CAZSON010000335.1:0-3290 GCA_964608375.1 uncultured Desulfobacter sp.
CTCCATCTTCTGGGCCTGGTTGAGCCGAGCCTCGCTTTTCCTTTTTTCAGTGAGATCCCGAAATACCAAAACAACGCCGAAAATAGCACCTTCCTTATCTCGAATTGGCGCGCCGCTGTCGGCAATAATCCTTTCTGTCCCATCTTTTGATATCAATACCGTATCATTGGCAAGCCCTTGTATCGATCCGCTTTGCATCGTTTTTTCAACCGGATTTTCACATCGCTTCCGTGTCATCTCATTTATGATGTGAAAGACCATACTAACGGGTTTTCCGGCGGCATCTTTTTGGTTCCATCCGGTCAACTCTTCGGCCACTTTGTTCATTAAGATAATGTTTGCTTTCGTATCAGAGACGATGACGCCGTCTCCAATTGAATGCAAGGTGACCATCAGGCGCTCTTTTTCGGACGCAAGCGCCGCTTCGGCCTGCCGGCGCTCAGCAATTTCCCGGTTGAGATCAACGATTGAAGCGGTCGTCTGCTTCAATTCGTCGGTCATCTGATCAAATGCTCTTGAAAGCTGGCCGATCTCATCGGTTGCGGTGTTGCCCACCTTATGATCCAGGTCCCCGCTACCGATAATTTGAGCGCCTCTTTCAAGGTTTGCCAGCGGCGCTCCGATGCTTCGGTTGATCCAGAGAAACATGGCGATCATCAAAGCGGTCAGCGCGACCAGAAGTATAACAATCAACCGGCTTGCTCTTTGTTGATCAGCCACCAGCTCGGTCTGAATGAATTGTTGCAACTGAAAGGCCGGTGAAAGCGTTGCTTGTGACCTGACGAGCAGTTCGGCGGTTAATCGATCCCGAAGCGCCGAAGAGATCGCCTTGTCTGCTTCCCCGATGCCGCCCCCGCGGTTGAAACCGCTCGCCAGCCGGTTGAAAACCGTCTTAAATCGCGCCAGATCCCGAACTATTTTCTGAATGGCGATTTTTTCATCCGGGCTAGCAAAGATGTTGGCCACGTTTTTGAGAGTCGTTGTTAAAGTGCCGTATTTTAATTTCCACTGCCTCATCGGCCGCTCGCCAGGCTGCAGCAAAAATTCCTGTGCCGCGATTTTCAGCTCAGCAATATCTTTGACGATCTGAGCAGCGAGGGCCGCCTCTTTGCTTTCATGATGCATTTTCTGAAGCGCCATAAAGAGTATAGCGCCGATCATCACCGCCGACACTATGGATAAAGCGACGGTGATCCGCAATCTGGTTTTAATTCTCATCTTAAAGCGATATCCTATTTAATGATGGTCATATTCTCGGGTTCAACCTTCTCAAGGGCATCTGTATAAATAAAATCCAAATAATTTGGTATGTCCGTACTGTCGGTCAGTCCATTTTTTATCGCCCACTTTGATTGACTCTCCATGGTCAATAGGAGTGATTGCTCAAGGGATATATCGAATTGGTAGGTGGCACTCAGCCGGTCTAATAAGGTTTCTTCTATCTTCATGTAAGGCGCGACGATCTGATGAGATTTTTTACGGTTCGCCCGGATTAAGCTGGAAGCGCTCTGCAACGATCGCACCACCTTTTCAATCACTACAGGGTTTTCATGGACATACCGTTTTGTTGCCGATACGATGAAATATGGCGAGTAGATGCCGCCGGCGCTGAATACGCTCGCCCGGTTTCCGAGTTTTTTTTGCGCCTGGTATTTCGGGGGATTCCACGTGGCGATGGCATCGACCTTTCCGTTGACCAGCGAGTCGACCATTTGACCCGGTTTTAAGTGGACCGGGTTAACCTCTTTTCGTAAAACTCCATTCATCAGGAGCACCAGGTCCATAAAGTACTCCCCGTTTGTGCCGAGGGTCACCCCGATGGTTTTTCCCTTAAGATCCTGGGGTGTGACAATGCCCCGATCTTTTCGCGCCACAATCGCTAGGTGATTTTTTGCGGTGACCGTGGTGATGAACGCAAAGAGTTTCCCGCCGCCCAAAACCGCATGCACAAAGGGAGTTTCAGAAGTTGCCCCCATCTCTGCGTCGCCCTTTATCACCGCATTTAATATCGCTTTGCCGTGGGGATAGGATGGTTTTAACACGACATCCAGGCCCTGCTGTTTGAAATAGCCTTTTTCAAATGCAATAAAAATGGAATAACCGGTAAATGAATGGGGGATCGCTGCAATCGTGACTTTTTGAAGCGGCCTCCCTGATAGGTCGGCCGGTTTGTGACTCGTCCAGAAAAAAATTGCTAAAACGAGCAACAGGCCGATAAGCAGGATACCGATCAGCATTCGTTTGGGCATTGTTCATCTCCTTTATTGAACCGCAATAGCAAGCGCAAGTCATACATCCTCTTCGTATTCCCTGATTTTCTTTTCATCCAGGATCATCTCCTGAACGATCATTGCTCTTTTTTAAAGGGATTGCATACCCGAATATGGCGATACGATTGACCATCGCTTAAATCTTCGGAAAAGATCTGCACGCATCCGGCTCTCTCGGCCGCTGAAATAATTAAAGCATCCCAGTATGAAATCTGATACGTTTTGCAGGTATCGATGGCCCGATTTACCATCGCCAGGTCAATCTCCTGAACCGGCATGATGCTTAGTGTATGAATGATTTCTTGTGCTTCTTCGGAAGACAAAAGGGGCTTGATGTGCCGGGTAACAACATTAAAAAATTCACCGAGCACCTGCACCGACAAGACCGTATTCTCGTTTTCGACTCCTTCGGTTAACAGAGTTTGGGCTTTCTTTTGCTTTTTCGGGTCATGTTCGTCGTAAGCATAGACCAAAATATTGGTATCCAAAAACGCCTTATCGCTCATGCAGCGCTTCCCGGGTCCATTCTCTTTGGCCCATGTCTTTAGCAAACGTTTTAAACGATCTCCGGAGTTTCTTAATCGCTTTCGTTTTATCTTGAGCATCCCGGTTTGCGACCGATGTTAAAAAATTTCGAACCATCGCCGTAAGGGTGGTATTTTTATCGATGGCGACTTTACGGGCTTTTTTTATAATCTTATCATCGACACTGAGCGTGATGTTGGACATTTTAAATCTCCTTTGCAGATCGGGTCAACATTGTCACCATAATATGGTTTTACCTTATTATGTATCTTTATTTTAGTCGTGTCAAGACTCAAGACCTATCATCTTGAACCACTTGCAGCCAACCAATCTATTAATATTAACCCGGCAACTTAATAAACCCGAAAAACGCAATTTTACTTGCCCTTAATAATAGCAGGATGGTTGAAATAAAAACAATCAAAGCTAAAGCAGATAGCACATACAAAGAACGAAACAACTGATTGTTGAGCATTTCGCTTTTATCGGTAATGT
>CAZSON010000336.1:0-3279 GCA_964608375.1 uncultured Desulfobacter sp.
TGGTTGCCGTCGTTTTTCTGCTTAAACGCAGGAAGACTGCGATGGTCTGATGTAAAGAAATCTTCAGGCCAAATCGCAAGACGACAAAAGAGGATGACACAATGGACGATTCGATCTATCCGCTGGTCTGTCATGCCGCAACTTTCGACAATGAGTTTCTTCCGGCATCTGTATTAAAAATCACCCGAGATCTTTTTCTCGATACGCTGGGGTGTATTGTGTCGGGCAGTCGTGCGAAAGGAATCGTCCCATTAAGGGAGATTGTCCGTTTTTGGGGAGGCAACCGGCAGGCCACGGTTTTTTGCTTCGATGAAAAAACGAGTGCGCCCCATGCGGCCTTTATAAATGCCGTCATGGGACACGCCAATGACTATGATGATACGCATGATGCGGCCTTGAATCATGGTTGTGTCACCCTGGTCCCGGCGCTTCTGGCCACCTGCGAAGCATTGAACCCAAAAGATGAAGACAACACTGGCGCGATTCCTTTGCGGAAAATATCCGGAAAAGAGTTTATCACGGCATTGGCCGTCGGGCTGGATGTGTCCAATCGACTGGGGATGGCATTTATTCCCTACCTTCACGTGGGCTGGCTGCCGACGACACTCTGGGGCCCGTTTGCCTGTGCGGCTGCATGCGGCCGTTTGCTGAAGCTGGACGTCGACAAAATGCACAACGCCTTCGGCCTGGCCTACTCGCAAATTCATGCAAACCGGCAGGGCCTTGTGGACGGAGTCCTATCCAAACGGATCCAGCCGGGCTTTAGCGCATCTGCCGGCATCCAGGCCGCTTTTTTTGCGGCCCATGACATCACCGGCGCCCGCAATATTGTCGATGGGGCATTCGGCCTAAAAGCGCTATACACGGGCGGGAAGATAGATGCCGGTTACCTGTCCGACGGTATCGGAACTTTTTTTGAAACCCTCAATGTCAGCATCAAACCGTATCCATGTTGCCGGTGTACCCATCCCGTGATTGACGCAGCCCTGTCCCTTAAAAAGGAGTACGGCATTGACTGGCAGGAGATACAGGAAGGCGCCATTGCCTTACCACCGCAGTCCATGGGGCAGATCGGCAATCCCTTTGTGGTGCGGGACAACCCCACGGTCGACGCTCAGTTCAGCGCTCAATACACGACGGCTCTGGCCTTGATTAGCGGCTGGCCCCGGCTTGAAGACTTTACCAAGGAAAATGTAATGTCCAGAGAAGATATCGTTGCGCTGGCTTCCAGGTTCAAGGTATATGAATTTGAAAAGGATCAAGCCGGTTTGGTGCCCATAGAGATGCGTATTCGTTTGAAAGACGGCCGCAACGTCCATACGAGAATTTCGGAGCCGAAAGGCAGCCGCAAAAACCCCCTGGACCGTAAGCAGCGGCTCTTTAAATTCAATAATTGCCTGGATAATGCCGCCAAAACATATACGCCTGAAGATCGTGACAGGATCATAACGGGTATCGATAATATCCTGGAACTTGACGATATGAATGAACTCTTGCGGTTATTTTAACCGGGGTCAATATTCCCTGAAAAACTTGTGGGTATCTGTGATACAATAGCTTTGGCGATACTCATACGGTTTTTTTCTGTAGCTGAACGAGACCATTTCGATGAATAAAACCGATGTTGCTTTCGGGACTTTCAGGATTTTGGAACAATTTTCATCTGTTTTTACCGTGCCGATCAACTCCCGGTTGGATGTCGTCGGCAACGCGTATTTTTTTTCAACAAGCAGATATAGTGGGATCCTTTCAAATTGGTTTGTCTGAAGGGTTTCGAGTTCTTTAAATAATTTTTGGGGGAAATAAGAGACGCAGTAGATCAGGGGTCTTTTATTTGATATAAACAATCGTCTTAATTCATAAAGTCCCTGGTTGTGTCTGATTTTTAAATAGCGGTTGATCTGTTCGATACCGGCTGTTTTTTTGAGCCCCAGAAATTTTATCTTGAGACTGGCCTCTTTGCCGCCGAAGGCATGCAGGCAGCAATAATACCGCAGGTTTTCTCTTCTCACCGTGGTGCCGGCCACAAAGGTACCCTTTCCCTGGATTCGATACAGATACCCTTCGTTTGCCAGATTCAAAATGGCTTTTTTGACGGTGCCGACACTGACCTGGTTAATTTGCGCCAGTTCTTTTTCCGGGGGGATACATTCACCGGGAGACAAGCGGCCGTTTTCGATCTCCGATTGAATTTTTGTTTGCAGTTTGAGATAGACGGGTGTGGAATCGCCCAGGCGCTTATTCATTTAAATCTTCCCTTTTGGCCAACACTTAAAAATAAAACACATTATGGACGTCGATCCATCCTGTCCTGCTGCATTGGATAACCTCGAAATCCGCCGCTATGGATTCCTGTGCTTTCGCGTCTTGCCGGCCGGGTGTCTAAACTCCTAAAATCATTTAATTTTTTTTAGCTTTTCTGACAGCTTTGTCAATGCTTGCATCCTCGAGCCTTTTTTTAAGTGCTTTGTATTCAGCCTCGTCATCGATGTCGAGTTCCCTGGAATGCATTCTCCAGGTTTGAAGACAGAAATTGGCGTTATAAAAGTCTTCTTCCAGTAGAAATCTTTCAAAGCCGCTCAAAGAATCATTGACAGATTTTTTCAACCGCCGCAGCGCATTGGCCGCATCCTGTTTCAACATGCGCTGTGTGGATTTTTCTCATCCGGACTCTGCCCGCTCTTTTCCTGGGAATCGGCAAGGGGGAGCAGAAACAGCACCAGCAAGAGTACCGCTGTGATGGCAAGAATTTTACGGGATTTTTCCAATTGAGAACGTGCCATTTAAAAGATAAGGCATTGTTTTTTCCGTGCGAATCAAGCGAAAATTCCGAATTGTGTATCCGAATCAGCTGCGGTCCTATATATTGAGGCATCAATTCAACGAAACCAATACCCATCCAGATAACGAAAGCAAGATTTGTTGTCAATATCGAATTTTGGAGGTGGAATTGAGGATTCAGGCAAATTCGGGCATAGCTGACCGGTTTGCTAGCAGCTGGAATTTTTAAAGGCAGGTTTCCATAAGATAATTGGCATCAATTAAGTAATCATCCGCATTGGGCGATGAGGATTCATCATAGATGATAGAGGCATCAATATCCTCGATAAAGGAAATTATTCTAATAGATCCCGAACACTTACTATATCTGTATCTCTAAGGGTTCACGCAAAAATAACTTCGCAGAATTAGCGCTTAGATTTGGTTCAGGTTTGGCTGATCCGAATTCAACGCTTGAACGACATAAGGCGATAGAAAATCGCTTTAACGGTCGGTGTA
>CAZSON010000337.1:0-3260 GCA_964608375.1 uncultured Desulfobacter sp.
AATAGGACAAACAGTTATCCCAAAATGGTCATTCAGAGAGCAATATGGTCTTTTCACGAGTTCATCAAGTTTTGACTCAATCCGAGTTAAAAGAAGGGATCGATATGAATATACGCTTAAAAATTGTGAGTCTTGATGATCTTTTAAAAAAAGTGGCCGATCACCGTAAAAATGGGAAGAAGATTGTTTTCACCAATGGGTGTTTTGACATCCTTCATGTGGGACATGTTCGATATCTCGCCGCTGCGCGAAATAAGGGGGATATCCTTGTGGTGGGATTAAATTCGGATCGCTCCACCCGAAAAATAAAAGGAGAACAAAGGCCGATTGTTCAACAGGACCAGAGAGCGGAAGTTCTTGCCGGTTTGTGTTGTGTGGATTATATCACCATTTTTAATGAGCAGAATCCATTGTCACTCATACGGTCGATAAGGCCGGAGGTTCTTGTTAAGGGAGACGATTGGCCGGAAAAGGAGATTGTCGGTGCTGATATTGTCAAAGCGGATGGTGGAGAAGTGGTAAGGGTTTCGGTCGTTCCAAATATTTCCACCACATCGATTATAAATCGCATCATTGATCGGTCCGGGGAGTGATTTTAAAAAGGAAAAAAAGAGTTTCCTGGTTCCAGTTCCCAACCTTCCTGGAATTTCCTGATATCCAACACGGTATCTTCACTCGGAACCACGGATACAGTTTGGGTTCTTTTCGGAGCCTGAATGTAAGTTTTGGGGTCGGAGACCGGGAAAAGCATGTTGAAAAGAATCGGCAACTGATTTCACAGTGTATGGATGGAGGAGAACTTGTTTTTATCAACCAGATTCACGGTGCGGCGGTTCTTGTGCTCAAAAACGGGAATAAATCCCGGTTTGAAACACCGCCGGCTTCTTTTACAGCTGATGCAATTGTAACAAATATTCCCAACCATCTCCTTGTGATACAGGTGGCGGATTGCCAGTCTGTTCTAATGTTAGATCCAGTGCAACACGTGGTGGCGAATGTCCATTGTGGTTGGAGGGGAAGCATCAACGGTATCCTTGGAGAAACGGTGGAAGTGATGAAATCGAACTTTGGCTGCCAAGGGGCCGATATTAAAGCGGGAATTGGGCCATCTCTCGGCCCCTGCTGTGCGGAATTTGTCAATTTCAACAGGGAGATTCCGAGTAAGTTTTGGAAATACAAAGATCGTGCAGATCGGTTTGATTTTTGGGCCATCAGCCGTGACCAGCTAAACTCTGCGGGGATTTTATCGGAAAATATATTTTCAAGCAACATGTGCACCCGCTGTCGGACCGATCATTTCTTTTCATTTCGAGGCGAAGGGAGAACGGGTAGATTTGCGGTGGCAATCGGTCTAAAAAATGAATGGTGCTAATAATTTTACATTGACTTGATGCTGATTCTGTGTTATTGGCCTTACCTTCATAAAATCAGAATATGAAGCCGATAACCAAAGCCGTTGCATTTCATGAAAAGAGAAACCCGCCGGTTGGCGAGAGAGCTGATCTATTACAGCAGCCTCGGTTTTCAGATTGCGCTTTCAATCTTTATCGGTCTGGCCGTTGGCATCTATCTTGACCGACGGTTTAATACGAACCCGTACCTGATGCTTATTTTCCTTGGACTGGGGATTGCGGCCGCTTTCAGAAATATCGGGTTGGCCATTAAAAAAAGCAGAAAACTTTAAAATTCAAGAATAAAAAGTGAAAATAGAACAACGGCTTTTTATATTTATTGTGCGGACAAACTGGGTGCTTCTTTTGATGTCCAGTACCGTCGCGCTTTTTCTATCACCACGCGATTTCTCCTTTGGGGTCATCAGCGGCGGATTGATTGTTACCGCGAACTTCCATCTGCTGTATCGGACGCTTAAAAAATCTCTGATACCGCCCCATCTTTCTTCTCATCAGGCAATTATTGCGAAGTTCTATCTGAGATTCATCGTGAGCGGTTTTGTTATTTTTGTCCTCATATCGAGACAGCTCGTTGACCCGGTAGGGCTGATTCTCGGGCTATCCGTTGTCGTTGTCAGTATCATTTTAGCAACTTTTTCTGAATTTAAAAGATTGATTTTCGAGGAGGCAATATAAGGTGGAACATCCTTATCTCTTTTTTGTTAAGCTGTTTGAGTCAATCGGCCTTGAACATTTTGCTCACGCTTACCCCCATGTGATATACTCCTGGGTGGTCATGATCATTCTGATCGGTTTTGGCGCTTTGGCAGCGAAAGGTGTTCGCATGATCCCGACCAAGGGACAAAATCTATTCGAGGTGATTATATCCGGGATCGAAGATTTTATGGTCGATATTACGGGAGAGGAGGGCCGCTGGCTTTTACCAATCGTGGCTACCGTTTTCATTTATATCTTTTCCTGTAATCTGATTGGCCTCTTACCGGGGTTTCTCCCCCCCACCGCCAATCTCAATACGACGCTCTCATGTGCGCTGACCGTCGTTATTTTTACCCATATTATCGGCATAAAATACCATGGGATAAGATATATTAAGCATTTTATGGGGCCGGTATGGTGGATGGTCCCCATTATTTTACCCATCGAGATTATCGGCCATTTGGCACGGGTACTTTCGCTAGCGTTCCGACTTTTTGGAAATATGATGGGTCATGAACTGGTGCTAGCCATTCTTTTTGGACTCGCCGGGCTGTTCTTTGCACCCCTGCCGATCATGGCGCTGGGAATTTTCGTTGCGCTGGTTCAGGCGTTTGTCTTTTTTCTTCTCTCCATCATGTACTTCACCGGCGCTATGGAGCATGCGCACTGAATTAAAAACAAACGGGTACAGCATGGCGCCGCTGTTATATCAGCCGATTTAATCGAAATCTGTACGGGATCTTGAAAGGACCCCAATAAATAATATAGCAAAGGAGGTAGAGTAGCGTATGGAAGCGAATGCATTACAATTTTTCATCGCCAGTGCGACGGCAGCGGGTTTTGGGATAGCAATTGCCGCATTCGGTTGTGGTATTGGCCAGGGCCTCGGTCTGAAATCTGCGGTGGAAGGGATTGCAAGGAACCCGGAATCATCGGGAAAAGTGACAGTGACCATGCTGATCGGTCTTGCCATGATTGAGTCTTTGTGTATCTATGCACTGGTTATTGCATTGATTCTCATTTATGCCCACCCTCAGGCAGCAGCAATTGCGAAACTGCTTGGTTCGTAAACACCGGCTTATGCGCGGTTAAAACTTGCTGCACCCTTAAAAAGGGTGCAGCTTTCTTTTAGTATGTCTGGAAACAAATGGA
>CAZSON010000338.1:0-3230 GCA_964608375.1 uncultured Desulfobacter sp.
AAATGACTTTTTGCGAGTTCATCTTATTTGGATATGAATAGAGAAAAAAAATTATACCTGGTCGATGGAAGCGCATATATTCATCGGGCCTTTCATGCAATCCGGGCACTTTCCAATTCAAAGGGGATGCCGACAAATGCAATTTTCGGATTTACCCGAATGATTTTAAACTTATTGGAGACACAGGCCCCGCAATACGCCGTCATGTTGTTTGATGCCAAGGGCCCAACCTTCAGGCATGAAATCTATGACAGTTATAAAGCGAATCGCCCCCCTATGCCGGCTGATTTGGTGGTTCAACTTTCGTACATAAAAGAGATAACAAAGGGGTTCAACATACCGATGATCGAAAAGCCGGGGTTCGAGGCCGATGATCTCATCGGCACCCTGGCCAAAATGGCGGCAAGAAATGATATTTCCGTCATCATAATCACAGGCGATAAGGATTTTTTACAACTGGTCACAGATAAAATCATTGTCTGGGACCCGATGAAGGATAAAACCGATGATGCAGATGCGGTCAGGAAAAGGTTTGAAGTTGAGCCGCATCAGATGATCGATGTGATGGGTCTTTCCGGGGACGCATCGGACAACGTTCCGGGAGTGCCGGGAATCGGCCAAAAGACAGCTCTCGACCTGATAAAACGATTCGGAAGTATCGAACAGATCTATGAACAGATCGATAAAATTACCAGAAAAAAATTGTATGAAAATCTTTTAAAATACAAAGATCAAGCCCTTCTGAGCAGAACGCTTGTGACCATCGACACCCGGGTGCCGCTGACATTTGATATGGAGACATTTAGACTCCGGCCATCTGACACCGAAGAACTCTCGCGGTTATTCAAAGAACTCGAATTCAGTCAGTTGCAAATGAAATTTCCGGAATCAACTGATCTGAGCAACAAGAATTATCAGGCCATTTTAGATCGTCGTTCCCTGTCCGCCCTTGTCTCCCGCCTGGCCGATGCAGGATCGTTTGCGCTCGATACCGAGACCACATCCAAAAACCCGATGCAGGCAAAAATTGTCGGCCTCTCTTTTGCACTCTCTCACGATGAAGCATTTTATGTCCCTTGCGCGCATGAGGACCCTGACCGATTGAGTCAGGTCAACATCGATGACGTCTTAAACCGATTAAGATCGGTTTTAGAGAACCCTGAAATTAAAAAAATAGGTCAAAATATAAAATATGATTGGATTGTCCTTGCACGTCATGGCATAAAACTTGCCGGGGTAATGTTCGATACCATGCTGGCATCCTATCTCATAAATCCCTCAAAACGGGCCCATAATCTCAATCAGATTGCTCTTGATTTTCTGGGCCATCGAAAGATTACCTACCAGGAGGTAACCGGCAGGGGAAAAACCGCATTGAATTTTTCCCAGATATCGATTGAAAAAGCCACGCCCTATGCCTGTGAAGATGCAGATATCACTCTTTTGGCCTATAACGTGTTGGCGCAAAAGCTTGATGAGATCGACCTCACCACGCTTTTGCAGACCATTGAGATGCCGCTCATACCGGTCTTAATAAAGATGGAGATGCGGGGGATCTGTGTAGACAGGGAAAGACTCAGCCGGCTCTCAGAATCGTTTGCAGATCAGCTCAATACCTTGGAGCAAATGATATACGAAGTCGCAGGTGAAACATTCAATATAAAATCGTCCCAACAGCTCGGATATATTTTATTTGAAAAGCTCAACCTGCCGGTTCAGAAAAAGACCAAAAAAAAGAGAGGTTATTCTACAGATGTGGACGTCTTAACGAATTTGGCATCCCACCATGAACTGCCCGCTTTGGTTTTAAGACACCGCACTCTTGCAAAGCTGAAATCGACTTACGCGGACGCACTCCTTGAACTCATTCACCCGGAAACAGGACGTATTCATACCTCTTATAATCAAACAGTGACCGCCACCGGTCGCCTGAGCAGTTCCGATCCGAATCTTCAGAACATACCGGTTCGTACGGAGGAAGGGAGAGAAATTCGCAGCGCCTTTATCCCGAAAAAGGGCTGGCACATGGTTTCGGCCGATTATTCCCAGATTGAGCTTCGAATACTTAGCCATTATTCAAATGACCCTATTTTGATTGAGGCATTCAATAAAGATGAAGATGTCCATGCTCGAACCGCAGCGGAAATTTTCCAGGTCTTTCCATCCTTTATTACACCTGAATTGAGAAGGCAGGCAAAAATTATCAACTTCGGGATAATTTACGGTATGAGCGCTTACGGACTTTCAAAGGAACTCGGCATAAGCCAGAAGATGGCAAAAACCTATATCACCAATTATTTTACAAGATACAAAGGGGTTAAGCAATTTATTGATAAGACAATCAAAGAGGCAAGAAAAACAAAACAGATCAGCACCCTTTTAGGCCGTATCCGGCTCCTCCCTGATATCGACAGCAATAACATAAATGTACGCCAATTTGCCGAGCGAACCGCAGTCAATACGCCTATCCAGGGGACTGCAGCAGACCTGATAAAATCCGCCATGTTAAAAACAGACGCTGCCTTTGAACTTCGGGGACTTAAATCCGCCATGCTCCTTTCAGTGCATGATGAACTTGTTTTTGAGGTGCCGCCCGAAGAACTTGATCTGGTAAATACGTTATTAAGGGAGACGATGGAAGGGATCTGGAAGCTGAATGTGCCGCTAAAGGTCAATATTTCAAGCGGGCGGACCTGGGCTGAAGCGCACTAGGCGCGCCGGGAATTGACATTTACAATTTTATTTTTTATTGTTCGCTCCAACATTTTAATAGTTTTGTAAAAAAAGCCAATTTTGATCGCTCCGCGACTTTTTACGAGTTCATCAATCTTGTTTCGTTTATCATTATCTTTACCCTGGGTGAAAATGGGGAGTCCAATGAAAGAAATAAGTAAGAAAAACCTCGGTTATAAAGTCATCGATCCAGATAGAGTTGAGGCCGGGCTTCTCGATACAGTCGAGTATGAGTATAAGGGGCAGCGGGACATCGATATTACCATTGAACAGCCTGAGTTCACATCTGTGTGCCCGATGACCGGACTTCCGGATTTCGGGCGGATCATAATAGAATACATTCCAAATAAAAAAATTGTGGAATTAAAATCACTGAAATTTTACCTGCTGCAGTACAGAAACGTCGGTATTTTTTACGAACATTTGGTCAACCGGATACTGGATCACCTGGTCGCAGTTGTCAGTCCAAAACAGATGAAAGTTACCGGGGATTTCAC
>CAZSON010000339.1:0-3217 GCA_964608375.1 uncultured Desulfobacter sp.
GGAAATGGCGGAATCTCAGGCAATGACGGTTTTACCTGCACTATTTTCCTTGTCAGGCCTGATGCCAACGATCCGGAAAGATCGGATAAATCCCTTGGACCGAGTACTTCTTTTGGAGGAAGGATGTTCTCAATCTTTTTGGAAAGCGGAGCATCGTTTTCCGCAGACCGATATCCGGTAGTAATCGCGTTTTCACGGTAAAACATATCAAATATGTACGCAATGACCACAAAGAAAAGTAGGACCCAGACAAGCTGGTATACCAATTTCAGACGCCGGGGTTTACGTTTTCGGGATACCGGGCGGCTCCTTTCCTTCCAAATTTCAAGATTTCGACGGCTTTCGTCGTATTGCCGCCGGAGCTGCGGGTCGCTCAGCGTTTCATATGCGGCATTGAGGGCGATAAATTCAGCGGTTTCGGCATTGGCATCTTTTCGGGTGTCGGGATGAAGCGCATAGGCTTTTCGACGGAAGGCTTTTCGGATCTGATGGCTTTCTGCGTCTTTCGGCACACCCAACAGATCATAAAAGTCGACCTGTGTGTCGGAAACCACCAATCCCAGGCTGCGGGCCACCGCCTGCAGCGGATCCTGGAGGTTCGGAAAACTGATCCCTTCGTTTCTGCAATGGGCTTTCAGCCGGTTGTAAATCGGTTCGTCCTGATCTTTTTTGACATTGACCACCGCATCACACAGAATCATCCGTGCAGCCTCAGCCGCCACCCATTGAATCAGCCATGGGGTATCCGGCGCACTCTTTACTTCCCGGACAAACCCGGATATCAGATGGGAGTCGTTGAGAATTTTATGACGGTCTTTGGTTGAGATCACTTCTATCTTTTCCGATCACTTTTTAGTCTCTTCACCCGTTTTCGCTTATGGTCCTCGCCGTAGTCATAATTATATGCCTGGTAATATTTATAATACGCGCGATATCCGTACCGTTTGGTCAGGTTGACCTTGTTGATTATACAGCCCAGTATGGTCCCCTGGACATTGAGGATGCCCTTTTTAAAGTGCCGAAGGGCGTCCCGGGTGGTTTCGCCGATACTGCTGACCAGAACCACACCGCCGACCTGCCGGGATAGCACCAGGATGTCGGCAAACCCGTGATGGGGCGGAGCATCCAGAATTATCCGGTCGAATTTTTGATTGAGAACGATCATCAGCTCGCTAAACCGGTTGGAGGCCAAAAGCTCCACCGGGTTTGGGGGAATCGGACCTGCAGGCACAAACCAGAGGTTATCAGTATCGGTTTTTTGAATAAGATCCTTATCGACAACGCCGGCGAGATAGCTGGAGAGCCCGGGCCGGGTACCGTCGCTCCATTGGGTAAATATTTTGTGAAGGCGGGGTTTTCGCAGGTCCGCATCCATAAGGATCACCTTTTCCTCTGACCCTGCAAAGGCAAAAGCCAAATTGGTCGCAAGAGTGCTTTTTCCCTCTGCCGGCGCGGTGCTGGTTATAAGAAAACATTTGGAATGGGCATCAGCGCCTGAAAGCTGCAAAGAGACCTTTGTGGTGCGGATCGCTTCGGAAATCGGCGCCCTCGGATCAGAGACAAAGGCTTTATCCAGGCTGTAGTCTCCGGACTTTGTCTGGGGCACCACCCCGAGGATCGGGATCTGAAAACGCTCTGAGATCTGGTCCGGGTTGGTGATAGTGTCGGCAAAATATTCGAGCAAAAAGGCCAGCCCGATCCCGCCCATCAGACCGACCACAATAGCCAAAAGCAGGTTGAGCCTTACCTTTGGTTTAAAAGGGAAAATAGGGAGCGATGCCCTGTCTACGATATGAATATTGCTGGAAGAGACCCCGACCATCGATTCGATCTCCTTGGCCCTCTCCAGAAGGCTCTGATAGATCCCTTTGTTGGTCTCCACCTCCCGGGCGATGATCTTATATTGGGTGGCCCGTTCGTTCAGGTCGATGGCCCGTCTTTTTTGAAGACTCACCCGTTCCTGAAGCGCATCATATTGTTTCTTGGCGGTCCGATACTCGTTTTCAATCGCTTTGAAAATCTTTTTTTCTTCTATATCGATCCGTTCTCCGATGCTGGTCATGCGGGATTTCAGGTTTTTTACCGCCGGATAATCGTCTAAAAAAGTAGTTGTCAGGTCTTGATATTGGGAGGCCAAACGGGCGTAATCCGCCTTCAGATTGGCAATCACAAGATTGCCAAGCACCCTCGGGAGGTTGGCAGGACCGTCTTTGCGCGCCTGGTTGTAAATCGCTCTTTTGCCGATCATTTCAGCTTCGGACCGGGCCAGCGCAGAATTGAGCTCTGCGAGTTGGCTGTAAACACTGTTTAATTTCGCATCCAGGGAAACGATTCCTGAAATTTTGGCAAACCGGTTCAGCTCTTCTTCGACCTTTTCAAGATTGATCTTGGACTGATAGATCTGTTTGGTCAGAAACTCCCGGGCCAGTTGGGAGTCCTTGAGTTTTTGGTCCATTTTCCAGCGGACAAACTCCTCGATCAAGGTGTTCACTACATCCTGGGAAAGGTGGCGATCCGGAGAGGTAAACGAAATGGAGATCAGGTTTGAGTTCCGCTGGAGGACAGGGGTAAGATTTGTGTCCACAAAACCGATCAGCCCCTGCAGTTTCAAAGTCTCTGCCGGTATGACAGGTCTTTTGACGGTTACATCTTTTTTTTGCGGGATCAGGGATTGAACAAATTCTTTGATCAGGCCGCGGACACCTTTTTTCTCTTTGCCATCTTTGGTCGGTGACAAAACCGGGTGTTCGCCAAGATTCATTTTGTCGATGACCCGCTGGATGAGCGCTTTGCTTTTAAGCAGTGAGACCTGGGTCTGGTAAAACTCCCGGGCGCTGGCTTCGGCAGCCGCCAGCTCCTCAAACTTGGTCACCTTCGGCGCTTCCCGGTCCGCCTCAATGGTGGCATCAGCCTTGTAAATCTTGGTGGCGGTCAGGGTAAAAATCAGGGTGGAAATGAATACCAGCGCCAGAAACCCGAAGATAAGCCATTTGCGCCTGGCCATCACCTCCAGATAGTCCCGAAGGTGGACCTCTTCCCCCTCCCAGTCAGGCACCGCATGCCGGAACTCGGTGGAGGGGAGCATTTCCTCATTTCTGCCGCTTACCGGCGCAGGTGCATTGGATAGATCTTCATTGTTCGTTTGATCGGCCATGGTAATTTTCCTTATTTTAACGCATTATATCAAATATCTATCTGATGGTGCAAGTGTTGATGG
>CAZSON010000340.1:0-3214 GCA_964608375.1 uncultured Desulfobacter sp.
GGCAGTTTTAGGGGGAAAACTGGTCGATTAAGGCCGTTTTAGACACCAATTTAGATCATTTTATCTGCAATGTCAATTACTTAGTGTGGCCCGACCCCTGCTGCCCTAATCGAAAACGGACTGGAACTCGAGGATTCCCTCAAGGTGGGCAACCTGCTGGTTTCAGAAGGAATTGATGCAATCGAGCTCAGTGGCGGCGTACTGATCGGAGGCAAACTGAGTTCAAGTCGCAAGGGAATTAAATCTGGAAAAAAAGAGGGCTATTTTCAAAATGATGCCAGGGCTTTTAAGAAAAATGTAAATGCCCCTCTGATTCTCGTGGGTGGAAACCGTTCTTTTGAAGTGGCCGAAGGTTTGATCAATCAGGGTGTTGTCGATTATATTTCCATGAGCCGTCCGTTCATCCGGGAACCTGCGTTAATCAACCGCTGGAAGGCCGGCGATCTGAGGAGGGCAACATGTGTATCAGACAACCAGTGTTTTGTACCGGCGCGAAAAGGCCAGGGCATATACTGCCTGACGGAAGAAAGAGAAAGAAAGAGATAGTTCTGAGATTCTGAACCGGCGAAAAGCATCGCACCTGGCCCTTCGTCGCCTCACTCTTGGTGCCGGCTATGTGGGTGGTGCTGAAACTTGAGAGCTTGGAATTCCTTGAAGCGGCCCATTCTCTTTACCGATCCGTCGGGTTTCACCAAATGGTGACCCTCCACAAATAGAATCTGGGCATTAATGTGCTGGACGCTCAACGGGCGCTCCTCATCTTACAGGATGAACTGGAGAGCAATGGAGCCGTGACCACCAACCTGGTGCGCCTCTATAAAGCCCTCGGTGGTGGATGGAAATCTTTTGAGGTGAATTCAAATAAACCGAAGAATGTGACAAACCGGAAACAGGAGGCAAAACAATAGGGTTGCCCAAATTGCCCAATACAATTCCAGGTTTATGCAAAATAACGTTCGTCATCTCTAACTCCCGCGTCCCCCAGTAGCATAGTAAACCGCGTGCTTTCACGGCTTGCTTATATTTACCACGAGCTAAAACATTCCTTGGTTCAATATCCAGCAACTGAGCCACATGCTTAACCAGTCAGTCAAAATCATATCCCTGTCCCTTAAGGGTTCGCGCAAAAATAACTTCGCAGAATTGGCGCTCAGATTTGGTTCAGATTTGGCTGATCCGAAAGAGCAAAACCACAGGAATAGCGAGCTATTTAGAGGATTTTGCGAGTGAGGTATCTGCCAAAGATGGGATGAAGCTGAGATGTAAAAATGTGAAGTTATTTTTGCGCGAACCCTTATGTGAGAAAAAAATAATGTAATGAAAAACAGCGTTTGCCGACTAATTGCTAAATGGATGAATTATGTTAGTCCAAAACGATGTAACAAAAAGGATCTTCAGATAAAAAAATAATGTGAACAAGTATGTGATCAAGCCTGACGAAGGAAAAAAAATATTTCGCGAAAAATTTACAGGCCGTAAAAATGTATTTTGCTTTGACAGAGCTTTTGATCCAAATCCAAAAATGAAGGAGGCATCATTATGAGAACAAGAAAAAAAATAATACACAGGGCGCTGCCGGCGGCACTCATACTATTGTTTCTGGCACTTTCCGGATGCACCGGTCAGTCTGTGAAACAGACCTCAACCGCATCGGAACAGCAGACAAAGGTTCTTATGGCCGAACAAAAGCCAGGTAAAGTGGTCTACTGGGTATTGCCCGGTCCTCGTGAACTAGATCCTACCGTTTTTGGCACTCCGGACCATCCCAAGATGCTGTTTAAAGATAAACTTCAGGCTGCCGAAAGGGCGGTAGCGGCACATAAAATGCCCCCCTCGGTACCACAGTTGCTCAAGCATCTTCCGTTTTTGGTTGGCGTGCCACTGAAAGCAAGGGTGCTTGATGCAAACGGTCACTGGTGGCTAAAACACCCGACCCCGTTCAGCGATAAGGCCCGAATCATCAGCGGTGACTTCAAAGCCACATATTGGGATGTCGTAAAGGTGGACCCGCCTGGACCACCTGGGAAGACCCCGGATAAGGCTCAGATGGTAGCGCATTTTACTGATCCTTCTGGGAACAATTATCGGGTGGTGCTGTACCACGTGGTAAAGCCGCCTTTTCCAGGATATGAAACAGGCGGAGGGGTCCTGATCGACGGCTACCATCATGGCAATACAGGCACCGGCAGTCCGTTGATGCCAAAGGTTAAAACCTATGCCGCATTCTGGGGCGTGGGCGATGTTTACATCAACGGCAAGCTGGCACAACCTCACCGCGTGATGCACATGATGACCACTGAGGTCGTACGCGATCGAGACTATCATCTGGCACTCGATAGTGAGATGCCGCTGCCGGCAGAGCGGTGGCACATCAAAGGACAGTCTCATCACACCCATTTGGTGGTGCTGCCGATCACACCGGTAAAGGGCCAGGGACCGGTATTCAAGCCCCTTAAGACAGCTTTTATCCTGCCAAACGGCAAGCCACAGCCCTTCATCCACGTGATGTTCGAGCAGGATGAGATCTCACAATGACATGGATAAAGCTGTAGGTGCCCCTTTCTTGGGGCACCTACCCTTTAAACCATATGTGTAAAAGATAAAAGAGGAGATATTGAGATGACATTAAGCAAACAAGATACTGCTGTTTTTGTTCTGGTAGCGTTGCTTTTGTTCACCAGTTCGGTGTTTATAACAAATGCATGGGCCGGTGACTCGAAGCGCATTGAAATGACGGCTAAGGAATTTAGTTTCGAACCTGACCACTTGACCGTCGAGCATGGACAAACCGTTGTCATCGTGTTCCACAACAAGGGAGTGTTGTCACACAATTTGAGTATCGACGGGTTGGGGGTGAAAACCAAGACGATCTATCCGGACGAGACAGACAAAGTCGTTTTTACTCCGGAAAAATCAGGCAAATATCCCTTTCGTTGCGCTGTTCCCGGACATACTGAAGCCGGCATGCGCGGCATATTGATCGTTCGGTAACGATTAATACGCTGCGCAGGAACACCGCTGCCAAAGTGCCGAACTAGTCACATTAGAGGGTTTTTAGAAAAGCGATTAAGGCATCCGTGTCTTTTTGGGAGAGACCGGAAAATGACGGCATGTTTTCAAAAGGTGTTTTTAACTGCCTGCGAATATTAGCCTCAGACAGAAATCTGGGGTCGGGCCACAGCAACATATTGAAAAAACAATAAAAGGTTCCTAA
>CAZSON010000341.1:0-3213 GCA_964608375.1 uncultured Desulfobacter sp.
GGGTGGAAGCAATTTTCCGTCATCATCAATAATTCCCACATCCCAACCGACCGGAGGTATGCCGACCGAAGCCATTTTGTTGAACATATCCTCTGGTTTGAGAGTCGTGCCAACCCCTTCCGTAAGACCCCATAGCTCGACAAGATCGCCCGGGAAGCGTTTTAGCACCTGGTCTTTATCCTGTTTCAGAAAGGGGGATCCGGCTGAAAGCCAAATTTTCATTGAGCTTAGATCATAGCGGTCAAAATGGGGATGATCGAGGAGCATTTTAAATTGTGTTGGCACCATAAAGGTATGTGTACATCTTTCTTCCTGAACCAATTTTAAAAACTGATCGCTGTCGTAATGTGGCATGATGATGAGGGTACCCCCTGCAAACATGGTCGGCAAAAAGGTAAGCCAGGTACCATTAGCATATAAAGATGTGGTCACAATATTAACAGCGCTCGAGTCAATTCGAAAATCGATGGCAAACATGGCTGCAAAATGAAACCGATTGTGATGCGTGTGCAAAATTCCTTTCGGAACACCTGTAGTGCCGGACGTGTACATAATATTAAACGGATCATCATAGGTCATCTTCACAGCTATTTCTTCATCCGAACTCGCTTCGACAAAGGCATCATAACTGTTCCAACCCTTTTTTTGCCCACAGACGGCAAAACATTTTTCTGCTTGGATCTGGGAAAAGCCGGATCGAAATGGTTCAAGTACATCCGATAGAGAAGATCCTACAAATAAGAACTTTGAATCAGAATCAACAATCATTCGTGCCAATGAGTCACCGGTAACCAGGGCTGAAAGCGGGACAATCACGCCACCGGCCTTGATGGTACCGAACAATATCTCGACCATTTCAATACTGTTGGACATCAGCATGCTGACCTTGTCGCCTTTCTGAAGTCCCATTCGAATGAGCCCTGAGGCAAGCCGGGTGACCCGTTGCTGAAATTCGCCCCATGTCACTCGTCGATCTTCACATATTAGGGCCGTTTTATTCCTACGCCATTTTGCATACTTGGCCATCACATCGGTGATGATGACATCGGGATTGTCAAAACGTTCCATGGTTCGTCTCCTACCCATAATTAATCCGGATACATTTCAAGAGATAGTAGGAATATTCTATTACCCCACAAAACAACCTTTAACCTATTTTTGCTTTATGTTGCCGGTTTTAAAACCAGCGCAGTCCGGTTTGGAAGATAAAGACTTAAAAAGTGTTCATTACCAGTTTTCAGGGTAAGATGCCGTTGGGCGGGTTGCAAACGTCCGTGACCGCCGAATTGAAGATCGTCACTGTCAAAGATCATGATGTATTCACCTCCCGGGGCGATAAACCTGTAGTCAGCATAAGACTGGTGGGGATGAAAATTAAACCCGAAAATCAGTCCGGCCCGCTCAAAAATAATGATTTTATCCAGGGAATGTTCGTATAGAAGCTGCGCCTGAGGGTCGAGCACAGCATACTGTTTAACCAGTGAAAGCATCTTTGCGTCAAAACGGGCCAAAAGATGGTATTTGAGATCATGATCGTCTACCAGGTGCCACTGACGACGGGCATAGTGATAAGACCAGTTATTTTCTTCGCGTGGAAAATCAATCCATTCCGGATGAGCGAATTCATTTGCCATAAAATTCAGATAACCGGATCCAGCCGTTGTAAGAGTAATCAGACGAATGAGTTTATGCAGCGCGATACCTCTTTCAACCGTAAGATCGGGGTCTTTCATATGCATATGGTCGTACATACGCTCACCAATCAATCTGAAAATAAGCGTTTGATCACCCACCAACGCCTGGTCATGGGATTCGGCATAACTGATGGTCTTCTCGTCCTTACGTCGGTTATTGAGTTCGTACCACAGATGCCCCATGTCCCAATTTTCATCGGGCGTATCTTTGGTCAGCTTGATCCAATAGTCCGGAATCCCCATGGCAAAACGGTAGTCGAAACCGTAACCACCCTTATCCAAAGCAACCGATAGACCTGGCATACCGCTGACGTCTTCAGCGATAGTGACGGCATCCGGACGAACGTCGTGTATAAGGCGATTAGCCAACGCCAGATATGCCAGCGCGTCTTCATCGACGCTCTCATCAAAGTAGTCATCATAAGAAGTAAATGTTTTTCCGATGCCGTGATGGCGATAGAGCATGCTGGTAACTCCATCGAAACGAAAACCGTCAATGTGATATTCATCCAGCCAGAAGCGGCAGTTGGACAGCAAAAAATGAAGAACCCCGGGCTTTCCGTAATCAAAGCAGCGGGAGTCCCAGGCGATATGTTTTCCCCGCTCTCCCTCGTGAAAGTATAGATAAGACGTGCCATCAAAGAGGCTCAGCCCTTCGATCTCATTTGATACGGAGTGTGAATGCACCAGATCCATAATAACCAAGAGGCCGGATTCATGGGCAGCATCGATCAGCGCTTTTAATTCTTCCGGAGAACCGAAACGGGAGGAAGCTGCAAAAAAATTTGAAACCTGATATCCAAAAGAACCGTAATAGGGATGCTCCTGGATAGCCATCAACTGAAGTGCGTTGTACCCTGCTGCAACGATTCGCGGCAAAACTTTTTCGGTAAACTCTCTATAGGACCCGATTTTTCCTTCTTCCTGGGCCATGCCGACATGTACTTCATAGATAAAAAGTGGGTCTTCAGGACAGCGGAAATGATCAGCATTGAATCGGTAGGGGGCAGCGGGAGCCCATACCTGAGCATTGAAGATCAGTGTTTCTGGATCCTGTACTACCCGTCGTGCGTAGGTCGGAATTCTATCGCCGTCACCATCCGACCAGTAAATATGAAGTCGGAACAAGTCCCTGTGCGTCAAAGCGTCAGGGGTAAAGCGAATCTCCCAAACACCTTCAGCGCTTACACGATCTAAGGCAAAGGATTTGTTTTCCTTCCAGCCGGTCATATTTCCGATTAAATATATGGCTGTGGCGTTAGGCGCCCATTCACGAAAGATCCACTGATTTTCTTTGAAGTGCAAGCCGAAATATTCATGACCGGCGGCAAAATCCGCCAGCTTCATTTTACCTTCGGTCAGAACCAGTTCTTTTTGCTCAATGTTATCCAGCCGTTTTTGGATAGCGTCTTTATATGGCGATAGGAAGGGGTCAAGGTCAATTAACGATTGCGCTGTTGGGCGGGTATACTTCATAAGATATCGGCAATATATAGAAGATTAAAATAATAAACGAAAC